>JAXHUS010000075.1:0-4371 GCA_034189305.1 Thermodesulfobacteriota bacterium
TTAATTTTTTACACTAAAAACAAAGTTCCTTACGCTACTTTACAAAACCTTTTACTTAATTCAGGGAATTATGAATGATAATATTAATTATTCCCGAATGATTCTTTTCGATTTCACATCATCCCTTGGTAATGTCCCGGGTGTATTTACATCTATAATCAATCTTACCGTTGTTTTTTCCCGAATATCTTCCTCTAAGGTTTTTGCCAGTTTCTCATAATCCGATTTCTCAATTTCCGGCTTTGCTTCCACCATTACAATGGCATTGGTTTTTGTGGGTTTGATACGGTATTCCGGAGAAAGGCCCTTTATGGAACGTACGGAATTTTCAACAAGGGAAGGATAAATATTAACCCCCTTTACAATGACCATATCATCAGAACGTGCTTTGACCCCTCCTTTTGCCAGGGGCAGTGTTCGGCCGCAACTGCATTTTTCGTAGGAAATGGAAAGCCAGTCCCCCAGTAAAAATCTTATCGCTGGCATACCAAAGCGGGTCAACGCTGTGATAACCGTGGCGCCCGATTCTCCTTCTCCAACGGGTTTACGGGTATCCGGATCAACCAGTTCCACCAGAAATGAATCGATGTTTAAATGGTCGGAAAGCTGTTCCTGTTCTGCCTGGTCAGCGCATGAGTACATAACCGGACCGCTTGTTTCAACTGATCCCAATTGATCGTGGGCTTTGCCCCCCCATGCATCTTCCAGATATTTTTTTGTGGCTGGAACACTGGCACCGGGTTCGCCGGCCATGGTTATAACTTTTATATTCAGATCTTTCAAATCAAATCCTAATTCCTCGGCCACTTCCACATGCCTCATGGCAAATGTGGGCGTCGCCGCCAGAAAAGAATCCGCACCGGTTCCTGCAAGATTTTTCATTAAACCAATCCAGGCTTTGGTAGGAAGGGGTCCCTTGGGTACAATCTGGCAGCCCATTGCTTCACAGCCCGAATGGGCAAGCCAGAAGGCAATAAAAGGCGGATAACTGAAACCGATAAATCCTCTCCATCCGGGTCTGATTCCGTGGGCATACAGTCCCCTGCTGTACAGGAACGTGCCGTTTTCCCAGTCTTCCTTTGTTTCGGTCCAGAGTCTTGGTTTGGCTGTGGTGCCTGACGTCTGCCAGTATTTCAACTGGGTATTGGGGGGGGAGGTAAAGGCGGTTCCATAAGGAGGATGTTCTTTCTGGTCATCTCCAAAATCATACTTGGTTACAATGGGAACATGCTGTATATCATCCCACTTCTGTATATCATCCGGTTTTATGCCTTTCTTTTCCCACACCTTTTTATAAAAGGGACTATTCTTATAGGCAAAGGCCGCAAGGTTCTTAAATCGTTCAAGTTGAATATCCCTCAATCTTTCAATGGGAAGTGTCTCCACTAAAGACCAGTATTTTTCAGAATATGGTTTCGTGCGGTTGCCCTCCTCCTCAGGATAAACACCGTGTCTTTCCCCAACATTATCTTTGGTTAAAAGAAATTTCACTTCAGGCATTTTTTAGACTCCTATTATTTATATTTAATCACTAAATTTATAAAATATTTTACTTAATGTCCACATTAAAGCCGTACTTCTCCCAATTTCTCTCTATCTTTTCCTCTGCCCATGCAGGGGGTATCGCCTTTCCCCTTAAGTATCCCTCATCCCATGGAGCTACTTTCTCCGTGCAGTCCATTATGGAAAAATCCTGCCATCCCCAGCGCCCGGCCCTTCCACTCCACGGCTCTGACGGGTCCAAAAGGGTTCCCGTAGACCTGGGCACAATAATGGTATCCTCAGCGGCTTCATACTTGCTCATCATTGCGTTAAATACGCCGATTAAATCACGAATATCATCCACATCATCATCCACCACAATAACCATCTTAACATAAGGAGCCACCATATATTTGGAAATCATGCCCAGATGATGGGCAATGGGAGAACCGCCAAAACCCTTTGACACCTTTTTATCCACTTTAATTACAATAATATTCCAGCTTATTGCATAAACATCCATAACAGCCTTTCCAAAAATCTTCTGCAATTCCTGATAAATATTCGTGCTGGTCATAAATCCTCCCATGCTTTCACCTTCCGTGGGCAGCCACCCCATATTCATAAAATAATATATGGGATCTTTACGCATGGTAATGGCATTTACCTTTACCCGGGCCACAAAAGCCAGAGGAGAATAATAACCTACCCATTCGGGGAAAGGTCCGTCAAGTTCCCTTTCGTCCGGGTCGATTTCTCCTTCAATTATGATTTCTGCATTTGCAGGAACAAGCAAATCGTTTGTCTCACATTTTACAACCTCGAGAGGCATGCCGGTAAAAGCGCCCCACAGATCGTATTCACAGACACCCGCAGGCGCCTTTGTGCCGGAAACAAGATAGCAAATCGGATCCGGTCCTATAATATATGCCACCTGCATTTTTTTCTTTTCCCTGCGGTATCCCTGCCATATTCTAAAGTCCTGATTGGCCTGATTTATGAATTCCGCCATTACATTTTTTCCTTTTACCGACAGCCTTCTGATGGCTATATTCTGCCATCCTGTGTAGAGATCCCTTTTGTTGCTCATCCCCGCAGTGATGTTCGGAATTCCGTCGTAGGCTCCGGTAAACGGGTGGGGAATTTTTAACAGATCAACCTCGTCTCCTATCATCTTAATCTGTTTACAGGGGCCGGTTGATACCTGCATGGGCGGAACCCTCACATCAAGACGCGGGGCAATTGCCTCAAGCAGTCCCTCCTTTTCCTCGCCCAACGCCATGGCAAACTGCTCATATGTGTTTAAGGTGGAGGTGGCCACTCTCCATCCAGGGTAACCGCGAACATTTTCATGAACCACTGCCGGAGAACTCCCCCTTTTATTGCCGATCTGACTTAATTTTCGAGCAATAGCCGAAATATCTCCCTTAATATCAACCTCTTCTTTATTATGAATAAGAAGCTCGTTTTCATCCAAAAAATCCAGCCATGCCCTTAATGATTTAAACGGAAATTGAGCCATTTTAAAGCCTCCTCATATATATTTATTATTCATAAAATCTTACCTCGAAAATACATTTAAAACATCCCTTTAAAAAAGGGGAATTTTAATAAATCAATTTAAGTGCCTAAAGTTATTATTTAAAATGAAAATCCCTATGCTATCAATAGATAAATCTATTCAGGATAAGGCACCACAAGAATTTCCTCCTTTGGAATCAGCATTATAAGAACCTCATCAATAGGGTACTTATCTTTTACAGCATTATAAACCTCTTCCGCGGTTTCGCCTGTTCCCACAACCCCCTGTCCATGGACAGCAATTGTTTTGCCCCTGTATTCTTTTTGCAGTTCGTAGATTTTCTTATCCAGCCATTGCCGGTTTTCAAGGAGCTTAACCAGGGATTGTTGAACATCCGTAGTTTTAGTAATATCCAGACTCATTTTTTCCCTCCTTTTAATAAAAAATGTCTATACATCAAGTTAATTGCCTTAAGTGAGCTAAAGTTTAAAGTGCCTAAAGTTATTATTTAAAATGAAAATTCCTATACTATGAAATTATTTTTCTTTTACCGGAAAATCTAAATCCTTACATATCTTTTTTGCAATTTCAATAAAGGATTTCGATGCGGGAGAATCAGGGTATCTGTTTATAAAAGGCTCTCCTGCATCGGAGGCTTCCGCGACCCTTCTGTCAAGGGGAACCGTCCCTAAAAAAGGAACGTTCATCTCTTCAGCTATTTTTATCCCCCCCCCGGAAAGGAAGACATCTATATCCTCATGACATTTAGGGCATATCATAGTGCCCATATTCTCCACCACACCCAGTATCTTCGTCTCAGCCTTTTTGCACAGCATAATGCCTCTGCCCACAACAATCTGGGAAACATCCGACGGGATGGTTACAATTACACCCCCGCTCAAACCCCTTATTGCCTTCATAACATTTAATGTCTCTTCCCCTGTTCCGGGAGGAAGGTCAATAAGTATAAAATCCAGCTCGGACCACGTTGTGCCCCCTAAAAATTGGTACAGAGCCCAGCGAATCTGATCTCCCATCCAGGTAACATATTCAGTGCTTTTTAATGTGGAAGCCACGGAAGCTATCTCTATACCGTGCGTACTCAGAACGGGAACAATTCCATCTTCCTGTACCATCAGTCTGTTTTTCCCCACACCCATAATTGTCGGTATACTGGGACCATAAAAATCCGAATCCAGAATCCCTACCTTTGCCCCCAGGATATTAAAGGCCGCTGCCAGATTTGCCGTTGTGGTTGATTTTCCCACCCCTCCTTTGCCGCTCATTGAATAATAGGGATTTGAGTTTACAAGAGGAGTCCGCTGAGATTGAAAAAGGGATCGAGAAAGCCCTGAAAGAGATTGATT
>JAXHUS010000076.1:0-10532 GCA_034189305.1 Thermodesulfobacteriota bacterium
ATCCTTCCGTTTAGCATTTCATCCCTTAATCTTTCATTTATTTCTTTAAAGATTTTACCGGGTGCAATTCCCATCTTTACAAGTTCATTACCTCCGATTTGCGGTTTTATGTATTGCAGCTTTGTTAGATAAAGGGACACCGCCTTCCTTATACTTTCATTCTCACTTTTTGCCATTAGATAAAGAAGGGTTTCATTGGAATAGGGATAGAGAAATCTGTATATATCACCTGGTTGAAGATCTTTTTGTAAAAAAATGTTTCTCTGTATGTCGGCAATTTGAAATCCCTCTTCAAATTTTTTTGTTATGGCCTTTTTTGTTATGCCCAGTTTTGCAAGAAATTTCAATTTATTAAATTTATCCAGCAAGTCGGTGAGTCCCAATAAGAGTATCATCCATTTTTCTACATTTTCTTCAAAATAAGAAAGTTGAAACCAGTTATAAACCTCCATGAGTTTTTTAAGAATATTTTCAGTCTCTTTATTAAATTTTATTCCGGGATGGAAATATTTTAAAAGATCATACTGATCTAAAGTTTCTATAATAGCAACGGGCTCTTTTTCATCCAGAATCTGTTTTAACTCATAAAACAGTCTTTGCCCCGACACTTTCTCAAGTATGTTTAATTTTACCGCATTTTTTATCATGTTTGAGGTTTGTTTGCTCAGACTGAAGGAAAAGCGATGGGAAAATCTAATAGCCCTGAATATTCGCGTAGGATCTTCTATAAAACTTAAGTTATGGATTACACGTATCGATTTTTCTTTTAGATCCTGCCTGCCCCCAAAGTAGTCAAGTAATTCACCAAAGTGTTCAGGAGACAAATTTATTGCCAGGGTGTTTATAGTAAAATCCCGTCTGTAAAGGTCAAGTTTTAAAGAACTGGATTCAACCGTGGGCAGAGCTCCAGGATGCTTGTAATATTCAAGCCTTGCAGAAGCAATGTCGATATAGTTCTTAGATGATGTATAAACTCTTGAGGTTCCAAAATTTTTATGGACTTTTATGGATAAGTTTAGTTTTTTTGCCATGGTACGGGCAAATAAAATGCCGTCTCCCTCTATTACAACATCCACATCCAGATTTTTTATTCTTAAGAGCAGGTCTCTAACAAAACCTCCTACTGCATGACATCCCATATCCATTTCCCTGGCCAGTTCCCCCATTCCCATGAGTATCTCCAATGTATCTTTCGGCAGCATCTCCTTTATAAGGCTTTTTATTATCTTCCTTTTTCTGTGGGGATATTCATATTCAGCGTCTGAAAGGTAACGGGGTTCTTTTGTAAGATAAGAATGAACCGTCTTCATAACATCGGTTCTGGTAAGCACCCCCTTTAACTTTTCATTTTCCATTACAGGCAGTAATCTTTGATTATCCTCTATAACAATGTTAGTAATTTCATTCCAGCCGGCATTAGTGTCCACAACGGAAAATTCCGTTGTCATAAACTGACTTACAGGCATATTTTTAAATCCATGAAATATTGCCTTTTCTACAACCTGGCGAGAAATGAGTCCTATTGGTTTATCTTTGTCAATTACGGGTAAAACATTAATATTATAACGGGTAAGGATGTCCCCTGCGGTACAGATAGGTTTGTTTCTGGAAACACTGATTACAGGAGTTGAAATAATATCCTTAGCTTTAATAGTAGCTAATATTTTAGCATTTAAAATCTCAAGAAGTTTCTCTTTAACCTGGATTATAGTTAAATCTTTTATAGTGGCGGATGCAGCGCTGGGATGCCCTCCACCACCGAATTCAAGAGCAATCTCTCCTGCATTTACTTCACCCTGCCTGCTTCTTACAACAAGATATACTTTATCTTCCATCTCACAAAGGGCAAAAATCACATTTAAATTCTTCATATCCATTAATTTATGAACTAAAACCGCAAAATAACCGATATATTTCTCACTTTTTGCTGTCGCTATTAATACTTCCACCCCCTTTATGTTATATTTAGTGGCGCTGTTTTTAAGTTCGTTTAACAGATAGACCTGCTCACTTGTGAGTTCCTTTGTTATTAAATCCGATACAATATTTAAATTGGCCCCTTTTTCACGTAAGTAAGCTGCAGCAAGAAAATCCCTTGTAGTTGTAGAAATATAAGTAAAATTACCTGTATCTTCATATATCCCCACCATCATTATGGTTGCTTCGTCCGGTGTTATATCAAATCCTTTTTCTTTCAACAGTTCACAAAAAATTGTCGTCGTAGCACCTACCTTCTCTATAAGATTAAAAGATCCTCTTATATCATCCGAATTTTGTAGATGGTGATCGTAGATATGAATATCAAGTCCTTTCTTCCCGATAATCTCTTTAAATACACCTATCCTGGATGATTGACGGGTATCTACCAGGATAAGCCGGGTTATCTTTTCTATATCAATATGTTTAATCTGTTCCACATTAAATATATAAGTTGCAGAGTGAAGGAAAAACTCTCTTAAGCCTTTTTCCTTTGAACCTGGAAACACTGGGACTGCTTCAGGATAAAGCTTTTTTGCCGCAAGCATTGAGCTTAAAGAATCAAAATCGGCGTTTAAGTGTGTAGTAATTACTTCCATTATTTTTTAGTCTTTACCGTATAAGTTATCGCCTTAATTGCTCCAGGACCCAGGGTTACATCAAAAGCAATCCTCGAACCATCTTTTTTTACAAAGGGATGACTGTTCTTTAAAATCTCCCAATCCCCTTCAAGGGTTTCAATAACTTCTATCTGAGCCTCCGAATCCTTGTAGTTTTTAAGATTGATAAGAAAGGTTTCCTCATATACATCCCTGGACGGAACCTTAAAATCTATCTGGGTATGTTCTCCTTCTATATCGGATACAGTTCCTATCTGAATCTGCTGAAATTGCTTTACCGGTGTTATTGATACTCTGTCTTTTCCGCAAAGGGTTATTTCCCCATCCTCCCTCTGTCGATATACCCATACCCTGCCATCCGGCAGTGGAAGGTTCGAATTCAAATCAGGGGTATTTTCAATAAGTAAAAATAACTTAACTTTAGGCTTTAGCCCTTTATTGTAACGGAACCATGGAAAGCTTTCCCTCCCTTTAAATATATATTTCTTTTTATAAGGAATATTCTGTTTGGCAAATAGGGAAATCTGTTTAATTTCACCATCATATAAGCCGGTATTCCAGTTAAGGTCATAAACCTGATATTCCCCCATATTTTTACCGATAAAGGGCATTATCGCATCCACCATACCCTCTCTAAGGGGCTTTTCCTGCCTGTTTATTAAATTTTCAATTGATTTATTTATCTCCCCTGATACAAAACTCAAACCTGTCCTGGGATAGCTCACTCCCGATTCATTTTTAACATTTATCCATGCATTGATTAAAGCACGTTTACCGTCCTCAAAAAAGGTTATATTATAACCCGTCCACCAGGTTATGCCCTTTGTAATGTATGAAACCTTAAAAGGCACGTCCTGTCTTTTTGGACTTTCTAAAAGCCAGATTATGGTAGGATAGGGGAATATATTTTCCGGCATTTTGGGAAGTACAATCCTTCCCGGATGGCCCAGATGAATTTCATCTCCAATTTGAAAAACATACGGTGCATTGTTTGAAATAAGTTTTGCTTCTTTAAAGTTTTCTTCGGGTTTAGTTTCCCCCTCTTCCAGTAAAATCACACTTTTTCCCGTTACTTTTTTTAAAAGGGTTCTACTGTTTATAGGATCATAGCGGAAGTTTTGCTCTATTATTTTAACCTGACTTAGAACGTCAAGGGGTAATATCTGTACAGAATCCGGTTCAATAAAAGCAGCCACATCTTTATAATGAACATAGAATTTCCCTTCCGGCAGTTCAAAATTTCTAACTTCTGTAACCAGTGCCAGACCCTCTGCATAAATGCTAAGATGCAACCTTTGTGTCTGTTTGACAGTACTTATGCGTTTATTTAAATCAACTCCTAAAGCCGGAGACATCTTTGTGAAAAATAAAGTTATAATAAATAGAAATATAAAAAATTTTTTATTCATATTATTTCTCCATATTTGCTCAACATCTTGCGGATTTCGATCAATTCATTACTATGGATACCTTAAAGAATATCATATAGAAGCATTTTAATCCCCCACTTTCTATTTCTTATCATTTTTAAATTTGTACTTTTCCTTTTCATACATTCAAGACCTGGGGTGATATTCTTTATGTACCTTTTTAAGTCGATCCATAGTTATGTGGGTATAAATCTGTGTGGTGGAAATATTTACGTGTCCCAGCATAACCTGAACCGAACGCAGGTCTGCTCCCCCTTCTAAGAGATGGGTGGCAAAAGAGTGACGGAAGGTGTGGGGAGTAATCGTTTTTTGTATTCCGGCACGAAGGGCATATTTTTTGAGAATTTTCCAGAAACCCTGACGTGTAAGTTTATTACCCGACCTGTTGATAAAGACAAAATCTGAGTTTGTGTCGCCAAGCAGGATCGATCTGGCAATTTTTAAATAATCTTTAAGCAAACCACCGGATACCTCACCCAGAGGGACCATCCTTTCCTTAGCACCCTTTCCAAAAGCTATAAGATACCCCCTTTCAATGTTAACCTGCTTTACATTCAGGGAGATGAGTTCGCTTACCCTCAGGCCCGTTGCATAAAGAAGTTCAAGCATAGTTTTATCCCTAAAACCAAGGGGGCTGGTTATATCAGGTTTTTCTAAAATAAGCATTACCTCTTTCTTGCTTAAAGTATGGGGAAGGGTAAGCCAATTTTTTGGCGAATCAACATCTTTTGCCGGATTTGAGTTTAGTATCTTTTCTCTGTGAAGAAAGGAAAAAAAACTCCTTAATGCAACAAGATTTCGGGTTGCCGACCTTGTTGCAATACCGTTTTTTTTAAGATAAGAAAGGAATGCAGAAACATCCCTTTCGTTAACCTTTTTAAAATTTTTATAGCCCTTTTTATTAATAAACACGATAAACTTTAAGATATCTCTTCGATAACACTCCAGAGTATTATTAGAAAAACCCCTTTCCAAAACAAGATAATTTAAAAATTCATCCAGAACCCTTTGCATAAAGTCTTTCCTTACTTTTTATTAAATGGAACAGGGTATTATTTACAGGCAAATCAATACCCGACTCCTGACCCATTAAGACCACTTTCCCGTTTAAAAAATCAATTTCAGTCTTTTTTCCCTTTTTGATATCCTGAAGCATTGAAGGGAAATGGGAAGAAGTCGCCGGAATCAGCCTGTTGAAAAGAATCTTCTGGAATTCTACATCATTTTCCCAGAAAAGCCTTATATCTTTTTTTCTTATTACCCAAAAGATTTCTTTAATAACCGCAGACATTATCCTTCTTGTCGCTTCATCCGCAAGGAGTTTGCCATAATTTACCTCAAGGATTGAACCAAGAGGGTTTAAAGCACAATTATATAGTGATTTTGCCCATATATACTTTTCAATTTCATCTGTAGCTAAAGTGGGGATACCCGACTTATTTATGATATTTGCAATCTCTTCGACTTTTTCTTGAGATATCCCTCCAGGATTACCTCCTAACATCACTTCTTCAGCGTATACCGTAACTTTAACATGCCCGGGCTTAACTATTTCCGCCCCGAAAATCACCCGTCCCCCGATAGCTTTATCTTTTCCTGCAAAATGTGTAAGAAGTTCTAAGTTGCCAAGTCCGTTCTGTAAAGAAACAACCGGTGGTATGGAATCAAAATATCGCCTGTATTCAGTCAGAATCTCTTCAGAATCATAAGCTTTGACAGTAAGCAGAGCAAGATCAAAGGGCTTTAATTCATTTTTTTTTATTTCAGAAACCGTGTTATATGCTTTAAAGTTATTTACCCTGTGATCTCCCCATATTCCGGAAATTCTCAACCCGGACTCTTTTATATTTCTAAAATGTTCTCCCCTGCCCAAAAAGACAACCCCATGCCCGTCTTTTGCCAAAAATCCTCCAAAAACCGAACCGATTGCTCCTCCCCCTAAAATTATAATTCTCATAAAATGCAGTTAAATATCTATATTGACTGAAGTTTTTACAATGGAAACCGCCTTACTATTATTTATTTAATATTATTTACCCTTAATTTACAAGGAAAAGTAGATTTAAATGAGAAAATTTAAACAATTTGACTGTCCGGTCACCTTTATGATAGAAAAACTTATAATTATACTAAACATTATGGAACCAATTACACATAGTTTTGCAGGATATTTTATCGGAAAAGTCATTACCGGTTACTGTCAACTTGAGTCTATCCGAACTCCTCTCCTTGCCTGTTCTATAATCGCCTCCAATATTCCTGATTTCGATTCCTTTCTTATTTTTAATAAATGGACTTATATTAAATACCACAGGGGCCCAAGCCATTCCATTTTATTTATATTGCCATTTGCCCTTATAATTGCATTTTTTTTCAGTGTATTTTTAAATAAAGGCAATTTTTACATATTTTTTTTTGTATCCGTTGTAGCTTTGCTATTTCATCTGTTTTTCGATTATATAAATTCTTACGGTACCCAACTGTTGTATCCCCTGAAAGAAAAACGGTACGCCCTTGATTTGAATGTGATTGTTGACTTATATATGCTGGGAATATTATTTACAGGGTATATTGCAGGTCATATTTATGCGGGAAAAATGTCGCCAATTGCCCTTAATACTTTAGTTGCCGTCTTATTCTGGATACTAACTCTTAAATTAATCCGCATAAATGCCTTAAAAAAGGCAAAGGTACTCTTTAAAAATTCTAAAAATACCCTTCATATTTTGCCTGCAACAGGAAGTCTAATAAAACCGTGGTTTGTAAATATAGTAACAGAAAATAAAAGCAATATAAGTCTTTACAGTATCAATACTCTAAAAAGAACGGCCGAACCCTTTCATATAAAAACCTTTACAAAAAAAGAAAATGAACGTATAATTTTAAGTAAAAAATTGCCTGAAATAAAGGTGTTTCTCTCATTTTCACGCTTTCCCGTTGTAGAAGAAATTAAAAATAAAATTATCTGGAGAGACTTAAGATTTTACCAGAATAATAAATCATTGGGAATAGCTGTTGAATTTGATAAAGGAGGAAAGGTTACAGGTAACCCAGAGTTTAAATTTTAGCAGTGATTAAGTAAAAGCTGATTCAAATAACATACATGAGCTATGATCACAACCTGACATGAAAAAAGAAGAAAGAATTCAGGGGGAAATACTAAATTTCATGGAATAAATTAAAAAGGAGGTGCCATGATAAAATTATCAAAGATATGTTTTGTTATCTCAGGTTGTACTTTGATATTTGATTCAATACTGATGATTCTGGGCAAACCGAACCCCATAGGCCTGCCCCTGCCATGTCCAATAACTCTGATTATATTGGCGGTAGGACTCATTTCATTTGGCCTTGCTAAAAGTGAGTGATGATTAATTAATAACAGATTATTAAGCAGTGATACTTATCACCAAGCCTGTAGAATATATATGAAGGGGTTTTTAAACAAAAAAATTCGGACCGGAGAATATTCAACATTCAGCAAACTTTCAAGTTTCTTACGCTAATTACCTTTCTAACGGGAGAAAAGGATGAATGAGCACTCAGATAAAGAAATAGATGAGTATGTTGAAGAAATTGATAATGACTTCGGGGAGATATGGAAAGACGAACATTTTCCCCAGCGCAATACATTGCTTGATTTCATATTACAGAAAAAAACTCTGATAATCGGAGGGGTATGCCTTCTCATTTCCATCATCCTGATCGCCGTATTTTTTGGAAGTGCCGATAATCCGTCTAAAGCTAACCTGAAGCCTATTTATTCCAGGCTTAAAAAACTTGAGAACCGAATACAATCCCTTGAGGTTATAACGAATAAAATTGTACTTTTTGAAAAGCAGGAAAAAGAACTGCAAAAATCCATCGCAAAAGCAGATGAATCCAGCAGATCTTTGAAACTTCAAATTGATGAATTAACCCGTAAATTCAGCTTATTAGAAAATAAAATGTTACCGGCTATCACTGACATCAAAAAACCCCAGCCTATTAAAACAAAGCCCATCTCTCCGGTAGAAAGTCACTATCACCAGGTCCGCCAGGGTGACACCCTCTATAGCATTGCCCGACAATATGATACATCAGTGGATGAATTGTCCCGCCTTAACCATTTAACCAGGGAACTTGCCATTTACCCCGGTCAGAAACTCCTGGTCCATCCTGGCAACAGCCGGTAGGGAAAAAATAAAATTTTCGGGAAAGTCCAGATGTTTTATCCTTGACAACCACAGATAATATAAGGTAAGGAATAATAATTCACTTACATCTCATCAAGTTAGATTGTTTACTTTAAATTCTCATCAAAAGGTAATCAATAATGGCGGAGGCGTGCAAAGATTAATCAATTCTTTTTTTCCATTTTGATGTATCATCTTCACCTGTTCTAAACTATAACAGATCACCGCAGAAAACGCTAAACGCACAAAGGAAATATTCTTTAAAAATCAATGTTAACCCTATATTTTATATCATTTCCCTATATTATTCCCTCTCAGATTTCATCACTATTCATCGGACAATGTATTATCCGGCTTTTGCATAAAGATTAAAGAAAGTCAGGAGGCCAATTCTGGACAAATTATCATCCAGCTTCAATATATTAAGAAAGAGGTTCCCAGATTATGAAGACCGGCCAGAGCAAAGAGAAATGGCAGATGAAATCTCATGCTGCCTTAAGAGTAAAGAGAATCTCCTTATAGAGGCAGGCACAGGGGTTGGCAAGTCATTTGCCTACCTCATACCAGCAATACTGTCACATGATCAGACAATTGTATCCACTGCTTCTCTTGCACTTCAGGATCAACTTGTGAGCAAGGATCTTGTTTTTCTTCAAAAGGAAATGCCCCAAAAATTTTCATTTGGTATTCTCAAAGGGAAGAACAACTATGTTTGCCTGAAAAGGGAAAGGGAGTTTTCAGAAATAAACGAAGCCTATATAGGATTTCGCAAATGGTTGTCTAAAACAAGGACAGGTGAAAAAGATAAACTTCCATTTATTCCTGAATTCTGGTCAAAGGTCTGTGGTGATTCACAAGACTGTAGCGGTAGAACATGCCCCTTTTATGACTACTGTTTTTATTACCGACATTATAGACATCTTTATAATAAGGATATCCTGGTAGTCAATCATCACCTCCTCATCTATGATCTCCTTTCAGACTTTAGTATCCTGCCCTTTCATAAACAATTAATCATCGATGAAGCTCCTGAGGTTGAAAGTGTTATATCCCAAGTTCTGGGCAGTATCTTAAACTATCCAAGGGTGTCATGGCTCCTCTATAGATTGAAAGGATTGAAGATAATCGTTGATCCAGCTTTTGCTAAGGTAGAATCATTCTTTAAAGGAA
Organism: Thermodesulfobacteriota bacterium; assembly: GCA_034189305.1. GTDB lineage: Bacteria > Desulfobacterota > WTBG01 > JAXHUS01 > JAXHUS01 > JAXHUS01. The sequence goes on from JAXHUS010000076.1 coordinate 9,373, forward strand.
TGGGTGTGCCATCTCAGGCAGTTTCTCCAATCCCTGCTCCCATCATAGAAAAACTGAAGGATTTAAAGAAGATACTTGCACTAAATAGGGTAGTTTCAACACTGGAAGAATATAAGAACTCCATGTCTGATGTTGAGCTTAAGGACAGGATAGAAACAACAATAGGTTATGTAACAACACTTGCAACAGATATAGATGATTTTATAGAACAGAATGATACGGATAGAGTTTACTATATGGCAGGAAACAACGGTATGCTGGAGTTGAAAAGCAGTCTTATCGAGTCTCGGAACCCCTTTAAAGAGCTGATAAGCAAATATGCCAGTGTGATTATGACATCAGCTACTCTGGCATCAGGAGGAAGTTTTGTTTTTTTAAAAAAGAGACTCGGTATTGAAGACTTTAAGGAAAAGATAATCGGTTCACCCTTTGATTACAGAAAACAGGCCCTTCTATATATTGATAAAGACTTGCCCGTGCCTGGCAAAGGAAACAACGAGATATTTCAGCAAGAAAGCCTTAAGACAGTGGAGGGACTTATCAATGCATCCCATGGCAGGGCATTAGTATTATTTACCTCTTACAAACATCTACATTTTGTGTCAAAGAATATCAAGATACACTACCCTTTTAAATCCCAGGGTGACATGCCCCCTGCAAGACTCATTCAGTGGTTTAAAGATACTTCTCATTCTGTGCTTCTTGCAACTGCTACTTTCTGGCAGGGAATCGACATAAAGGGAGAAAAGTTAAGCCTGGTGGTTATTGGAAAGCTCCCTTTTAACTCACCGGGAGATCCTGTATACCAGGAAAGATGCAGGAGGTTGGGAGACAAGTGGTTTGACGACCTTGCCCTTCCATCCGCTATTCTGATACTAAGGCAGGGGTTTGGACGGCTCATTAGAGGACGTAATGAGTATGGTGTGGTTGCCATACTTGATACACGACTTGTTACACGTTCATATGGAAAGGCCATCGTTTCATCCCTACCAGAGATGAATATTGTCCATAGGGTTGAAGATGTAAAAAGTTTTTTTGACTCCATTCCCTCAACAGCTCAAGAGAAAAAGATACAAAATGCTAAGGCCCCTCGCATAAAAGGAGGAAAATCTATAAATGCCAAAGGCATTAATAGGGTGGTAGCCCTTGGCAAATCAGAT
>JAXHUS010000077.1:0-5178 GCA_034189305.1 Thermodesulfobacteriota bacterium
TTTCTATTAATTACATTTTTACGGATGCTCTTCCACATTCTGTCAAAACCAAATCCTTCCTGTCCATACACCGCAAGCCTAAGAGAATCACTACCTGGTGCTGACACTTCCGCATGGAAGGGGATTACCCTTACATCACCCCCCATTTTCCTGATCCACCTCTCATTATGTACGAACTCTCTTGCCATCTCTCTGTAGATATCCTCTTCCATCTGATCCCAGTAGTCACATCCCTTTAAATATTTAAAAAAACTTTCTTCCTTATCTGGGGCGGGGGCAATAATACCGCCAACAGCAGTTCTTGTATTACCACCTTCTCTACCTTCTATCTCTTTTTCAATAATAAGAACCTTTGTTCCTAAGTCATGGGCTGTAATCGCAGAACACCCCCCTGCCCCACCAAAACCGACTATCACAACGTCGGCTTCTTTATCCCATCTTTTTATTTCAGATTCACTGGCAACACCCCCTTTAAAATCTAAAGCCAATATTGCAGCACAACCAGCTACCCCCCTTATAAAATCCCTTCTATTAATTCCCATCATTTAACTCCTGTAATTAAGGTACTTTAAATTCAAATTTATGACACTGTGAGCAAAAATCTATGGAATCTCCATGATTCCTATGGCACTCTAAACAAGAGATGTCCCCGCAATGAGACACATGAGGATTAGGATATAATTCCCGGGTTGTTTCCTTATAATCACTGTGACACCTCGAACATCTATCCATGGTTACCTCTTGTGATACAGAATGACACCCTTTACAATTAATATCATGTTTATTATGTTTATTTTCCCTCGCGCTCTTCTTTACTTCCGGAACCCTAACACAACTTATAGTTATAAGAATAACTACAAAAATTGCATATTTTGAATAACCAGAGAATTGGGTACCTGTTTTTTGAATATGGAAATAGCTATGTCTCATGGAGCTAACCGCTTTAAAAGGTTAAAAGGGAAACAATCTCTCTTATGTCATCTATATCCTCAATATTTTTAACCGCATCTATTATTTTTTCAGGGTCCTTGTTCCAGCCTATTCCTTTACTTTTAGCAAAGTATAATGTGTCCCTGAATTTAGCAACAATCTCATCTTCTGTTACTGGATTTTCCGGGTGCCCTTTCATTACATTCAATTTTTTTGTCAATAACCTTCCATCTTTAAGCTTCATTTCCACATCTGTCTCAAGCAGTCTTGTATTACAATCTCTCGTTATATCTTCCTCAGGTTCTATCTTATCAATCAATTTCCGAATCTCTTTATCCTTTATATATTCATCTGTAAAATGTTCTATTTTAGGACGGCCCCTTAACAAAACGTTTGCTATAACATATCTATGGCTGAACTGGGCATCTACAGCAGGATTTTCCTCAGGTTTAAAGTCTTTACAAACACTATAACAAAATTCGCTGATTCTCACAGTAATATGCTCAATGTCATCAGGTGTAATATTATATTGTTCTTTTAGTTCCAGGGTTGCGTCAACCGCTGGAAGGGTCCCCCCGCAGCTTGGCCATCTTTTAAATATTGTGTAAATTCCATAAAACTTTTTTCCTAAATCCTCTTCTAAATAGTGCAAGTTTTTCTGGTCATTGGAAAATAAATGGAAATATCCAAAGGGCCCATTTAACACATTTTTTACTCCGGTTATTCCCCTGTCTGCAAATATTGCGGACATAATTCCCTCACAGGCAGCAAGCCCCTGATTCAATCTCACACTCAGGGTTCCGTCAATATTGCTTTGAAAGCTCCCGGATGACTCATTAAATGCAAGTCCCATAGCATTTTCCATCTTAACTTTGTCTAAACCCAATAATTTAGAGGCACATGCTGTCGTGCCGAATATACCACAGGCTAAAGTGGGATCAAAGCCATGGTAATCAAGGGTTGCTTTGCTTATTCTTGCCGCAATATCCGTTCCTAAAGCAATGGCCGTCAGAAAATCCTTGCCGCTTATCCCTCCGGCTTTTTCTCCTATCGCAAATCCAACGGGAACCAGGGAAGAACTCATATGCATTCCCTTATCAATAGCATCATCAATTTCAAGTGCCCTTGCCATAACTGCATTTGCCAATGCAGCATTGTGTGCCGGAATTTTACCCCCATATATCATTACCGTGGATTCCTCTTTGCCACCCCATTCTTTTACTATATCAACAATCTCTTTGCATCCCTGGGCATTTGCCCCTGCAATCAATGCCCCTATGGCATCAAGGATACCCATCTTCGTAATTGTAATAACATCATGAGGAAGGTCATTAAAACCTGAGTCAACTACATTGGTTATCAAAGTTTTTATTAAGTCCATATTAATTAATACCCCTGTTTTATTTATTTTACTGTGTATATCTTAACGGAAATAGTTATTTCTTTAATGTTCTAAGCTCAGGAGCACATGCTTTCAAAGCAGTCAAAAGGTTGGGAGTTCCTGCGATTAAACCGGCAATCCCTATCACTTCCACTAACTCCCCTCTGGTTGCCCCTGCTTTTATAGCTCCCCTGACATGGGCATTTATTCCCACTGAATACATCTGACATATATTACATGCAATAATAATAAATTCTTTTGTCTTCCGATCAAGATTGTTCCATTCAAAGATGATTTTCCCGGCAGAGCTAAAAGGTGCATCTAAATCCTCTAAACCAAACTCTATCGACAGATCATGCCCTGCCTCCTTTACCAGATCCTCACCATAATGTTTACACATCTCTTTTAATATTTCTTCCGCCCTGTTATTTTTAGGATTATCCATAATTTCACCTCTTTAAAAAGGGTTATTGGGATTACGGTTTTTAACCAATCAGGCACGGGAAACAAAGGTCATATCATCAATTACCATTTTAATATCCGCTTTCCTTTTTTCTCTCTTTTCTCTTTCGGCAATCTTTTGTCTATGGAACTCAACAACTTCCTCGGGTAAGGGGAGATTACCCTTTTCCAGATACCTTGTACAGCCCTCGGCATCTCTTATATTAAGTACATTCCCCTTATTATATTTCCATGGGGTAACCATAGTATCCACTAAACCCATTTCTACTCCCATACACAGGCCCTTTGCTATATCACCATCGCCCAGATCCAACACCCTTTCCATTAATGATCTGACCTCCAGTTCCAGCATTTTTTCTTCAATCTCTAATTCCTTGCTTTCCGGCATCCTTTGTGTCCCCATAACACGAAGCAGCTGGAATACATAATGTAATGAAGTTGCTACACCTTCTTTCGTGGGTAATCCCCAGGCCTCTTCAATACTTTTAAGCAGAAATCCCGTGATATTACCCAGGATGCAGGAAATTGCGTTCTGGCAAATCATGGCCCCTGCAGCATGAGAATCCTGCGGCCATGGACCTATATAGGGATATGCACCACATATAAAATGTATATCTTTATAACCAGCCTTATGGCAGTATTCCGCGGCTAATCTCTCTGTTACCCTCATTGCGGCAATGTCCTGAATCATGTTAAGGCTGGGGGGTAATACAAGGTGTTCATATTTTACTCCCTGTTCGGCATCCAAAAGAGATTCTGAAACAACAGCAAACGATGTATAGCCGTTTGAATCATATCCTGTTCCTGGACATCCATTCTGCACATTTATAGGAACCCCCCTTTCAGTATAATAAGCAGCCAGTCTGGCTTTATATTGAGTGTACCGAATAAGATTCTCAAGGGGTACATCCTTGGTATGGGCAATTCCATTTTCAAGGGCATGGGCACTGGTCCCCGTCCAACCACCTGCCAAAATTATCTCCGTAGCTAACCGCGCATCCTCATCAGAGCCGTTATATGAAAGGGGCGATTTTGCTGTTTCATTCAGTCTTCTGGCTTCCTTTACTCCATAACAAACAACCGGCCAGCCGTTAAGATAAGATACTCCATCCTTTTTGCTTCGCTCCAGCCCTTTTGCCGCTTCTGTATATTTACATTTCCTTGTATACGTATCCCCCTCAATAAACCAATTATGATTGCCGGCATCAGCACCCGTATTCCCTTCAGTGTATTCTATTCCTTCCGTCATAAAATCTACGGTTGCCCTTCCAAAGTGGGATATGGCTATAAACCTTTTTTCCTCTTTTGCTTTGACTAATTGAAGGGCCATGTTTTTAGACTCCGGCATCTGTTTAGCATATTCTACGCATTGGTCAAGATTCTCTATCTCCTTTCCAGTTTCCCACATGGGGAGAACTTCTTCCTTACGTATCTTCAAAAACTCTTCCTCTGTTAATCTTTTATTACTGACTTTAATTGATTGAATATTATGCATAGCTTCATTCCTCCTGCCTTCAAGGTTTTGTTTGACCTTTAAAAATCTGCCACTGCATCAAAATATCTCATTTTTAGAATTAAGAAATCTTTAAATCCTTTTTCAAATCTTCAATGCAGACTTCAGGTAAAGTTCTCGGAGCATATACCCGGTCAAATCCCTCGGATTTCATCTTTTCTTCTATTTTATTCCAATTTTTAGCCAATTCCATAGGAGCTGCAAGCATCCCCCCCACATACAGCAAAATATCCTTTAATCCAGATTCGGTACATTTTTTCCGGAACCCCTCACAATCAAGTATTCCCATGCCATACATAGAAGATACCAGTATAGCATCAGCTCCGGTTTCTATGGCGGCATTAATAAATTCCTTTTGGGATACCATCGCCCCCAGAAAAACTACATTAAAACCGGCATCCTGAAAAGACCGTTTTAATATCCAGCTTCCGGCCACATGGGCATCCGACCCTATGGTACCTATTACTACTGTTTTTTTTGTTTGGACCCCGTCACTATTCTCCATCTTTTATGTCCTCCATTCAGTGGAAAGTAAAAATTTACCTATTTTTTAACAAAATTCTATTAAATATTTTTTTGCTATCCTTACTGCTTTTGTAGGTAAAACCCCACTTAAAAGTCCTATTCCATACAAAATATAATTGGAATCAAGATAAAATCTAGGTGCTCTGGGCTTCAAATACCAGGGTTTATTCATATTAAATAAGGCGCCCTGAAAAATTTTATCAAAATAATTTCCATGTCGGAAAATTCCGCCGGTCCCAATCAAATTCTTTACACCGGTTAGATCCTTTCCATACTGCACCATAATAGTTCCAGAAATAGAAGCCTGTTCTTTTAATATCCCAGCATGCCTTTCAACAGCTATCTCAACGGCGGTTCTTGTCAGGGC
>JAXHUS010000078.1:0-4791 GCA_034189305.1 Thermodesulfobacteriota bacterium
TCTGAAGTAAGATTCTGGTGTAATAATAATCTTATTGATGTTCAAAGAGTTAAAAATTGTGACTTAAATATAGTTCACTTTTAATTTTTAAACAGTTCACTTTTAAAATTTAGCTAACATACTAAATTTGTCATTATATCAAAATATTTATTGAGTAAAGAAACAAGATACTCAGGGGGCATATTTTCCGATATATAAGAAAAGCCTCTTATATCGAAAAAAAAGTACCGTGAGCTCTTTTTTCTCACCCCCCAGCTTCAGTTTTTCAGGATCTTTAATTAACTCTTCAACTACAGCAGGAGACAGGTATTGTTTAAAAGCAGACTTAATTTGCCTTTTCTCTTTTTCTTCAGTAAAAAATCTAAATAAGGTTATACCTGTATATATGAATACTATATTAGCAAGGGGAAATACTGCATTTACCCAGAGCCTTAAATTAGAAAACAAGAATTGTATGGAAAAAGAAGGTAAAACCCAAAAATTGCAGGTGCAATTTTTAGTAGATTCAACCTTTCTCCTGATTTCTCAGGTATCCCTCTCTCAATTTTTTCTTATTTATCTTCCCACTGGAAGTTTTGGGCAAATCAGGAAGGAAATCTATTGATGTAGGCTTTTTGTAAGAGGCAAGATTGCTTTTACAAAAATCTATTAATTCCCTTTCGGATACCTTAAAGTCTTTGCTTAATACGACCAATGCCTTTACCGTCTCCCCCCATTTTTCATCGGGGACGCCAATTACAGCAGCCTGGTTTACGGCTTTATGTTTATATAGTACTTCTTCTACTTCTCTTGAGGATATGTTAATCCCCCCACTTATGATTATATCCTTTTTTCTGTCAACAATATAAACATATCCATCCTCATCTATTTTTGCCAAATCTCCTGTATAAAACCATCCATCCTGTAAAGCCTTTTCCGTGTCTTCGGTATTTTTCCAGTAACCCTGCATAACACTTGCTCCCCGGATGAGAATTTCGCCAATTTCATCCTTGCCCTTTGAAACTTCCCTGCCCTCAGGATCTGCTATCTTTACATCCAGAAGATTCATGCCCTTTCCGATTGAACCAAACCTTTTGACCTTTGTCGGATAGTCTTTCAGATAAACATCTTCGGGCTGCAGTATAAGACCTGTCGCATTGGTTTCCGTTAAACCATAAGTGGAGATGCCCACTTCTCCCAATATTTCATTTGTTTTTTTCCAGAGGGAGGACGGCATCGGAGCTGATGTAAAACCGATTGATCTAATACTATCCAGACAAAAATGTTTAAAATCTGGATGATTTATCAAAAGATCGATAATAGTCGGTCCGGTAGAAAAAAATGAAATCTTCTCTTTTTCAATGGATGCAAGGGTTTCTAATGGATTAAAATTTACAATAACAGTTTTACATCCGCAGAGTAAAGGAATAAATTTAGGACCACCAGTTGCAAAAAACAGTCTTCCTAAAAAAAGGTAATTGTCAGCCTGACTTATTCTCCACCCCAGAGCATGAATAATAGCTGCAATATAGCAACTATTATGGTTCAGGATAGCTCCTTTGGGTTTACCGGTTGTGCCGCTTGTATAAGCAATTACATAAATATCATCAGGATTTACATTAATTTCCGTGTAATTGGAAGAACTGTTTGTAATAAGATATTCATAGTCATAATGACAGTCATGGTCGGAAAATCCAATAAAATAATTTATTTCGGGAATTTCTTCTTTAATAATATTCTTTGTATTCAGGTAATTTTTTCCACAGAATAAGGCACTAATTTCTGCATTAGTAATTAATTCTTTCAATTCCACGGCCTTTTGCATTGTATTTAAGGGCACAATTATAAAACCGGCCTGGGCAGCGGCAAGATAAACTTCCATATACCGGTGAGAATTATCCGCAAGAACAGCTATTCGATCCCCCTTTTTAAGGCCAAGAGTGAGGAGTCCGTTCACCAGAGAGTTTACTCGTTTTTGAATCTCTCCCCAGGTTAAACGGATATTTTCATACACAAGCCCGACTCTTTCAGGAAAAAGTTTAGAATTTCTTTTAAGTATCTTCCCCAGAACCATTTATAATTTAAAAAATTTTACTATTTTTTGAAGGAAATCTCCGCCTTTGCTCTTTAAATAAAATCCATTTTCCGATGATTTTTAATATATGTTTTCCGATCACAGTAAACCTTCATCGAGTATTAAAGCGACTTCCCCACAATCAGGGAAGTAGGGACACTTGATACAATCCGCCCATATTTTTTGGGGCAGCTCTGACTTTTCAATTTTTTTAAAACCCATTTTTTGAAAAAACCGAGGTACATAAGTCAGTACGAAAAACCTGTTGATTCCTAATTTTCGTGTTTCAGAAATACCCTCTTTTATGAGTGAACTTCCAATTCCCTTTTTCTGATGTGTTTCATTTACTACGAGGGAACGTATTTCAGCGAGGTTATTCCAGCATATATGTATGGCGCAGATTCCGGTAATTTTTCCACTTTTTTCATCTATATAAATAAATAAATCACGAAGATGATCATAAAGTTCACTTAACGAACGTGGTAAAATCAGCCCTTTTTTTGCATATTTGTTTAAAAGGGTGTGAATTTCTATGACCTCTTTATTTTTAGCTTTGATGATCATGGTTTACCTTTTTGATTTATCAAAAATGCTATGGATAGAGGGAAAAGGGATAAAAAAACAGTCGGTTATGAATAAACACTGTCCAACATCTCCTTTGCATGTTCCATAACCTTATCTGTAATTTTAGTGCCACCTAACATACGGGCAATTTCTTTCAGCCTTTCATTATATTCAAGCTCCTTTACAAATGTACTTGTAGAACCTGCCCTGTATACCTTTTCTACCTTGTAGTGTAGTTCCCCATAGCAGGCAATCTGCGGCAGGTGCGTAATACATATTACCTGGTGAAAACAGGAAATATCTTTTAGTTTTTTACCTATAACAAAAGCGGTTAATCCACCAATTCCACTGTCCACCTCATCAAAAACCAGAGTAGACGTATCTTCCCTGGTTGTAATGATTCTTTTTAAAGCTAAAAACATTCGAGATAATTCACCTCCTGAGGCTATCTTATTAAGGGGTTTCAACTCTTCTCCGGGATTTGGAGAAATTAGAAACAACACCTGATCAGTACCTTTTGGGGTAAATCCACTCACATAATCTTTCTTCTGGATAGTATTTTTAATATTTTCTATCTTTACCTGAAAAATTGTTTTATCCATCCCAAGGGTTTTTAACTCCTCCTCCATTTTATTCTTTAGTCTGGTTGCCGCCTCTTTCCTTCCTCTGGAGAGTTTACGGGCAATTGTATCCGTTTTTTCCCTTTCTTTTAAAATCTCCTCTTTCAATTCCTTAATCTTTTCTCCCCGTATATTTATATCCTCCAACTCCTTTTTAATCCCAGCCTTTTTAGATAAAAGTCCCTTAATGTCCTTTACTTTGTATTTTACTTTTAATCTATTCAGTTCATCCAGACGAAGTTCTATTTCATTAAGGACATGGGAATCAAAAATTAGTTTTTGCGAATAAGTTCTTATTGCATGGTATAATTCTTCTATTTGTACAAGCATATTTTCTAATGTGGAGAAAAAATTCTCCAGCTCTTTGTCAAATGATTTTATCTTTTCCAGCTTCTGCATGGAAAGACTTAAAAGCTCACTAACTGAATTTTCCTGTTCATATATGCTCCCCTTTACATCGTGAGTAGAATCAAAGAGCTTTCCTATATTTTTTAACCGTTCTTTCTCTTTTTTCAGTTCCTCCTCCTCGCCTTCCTTTAATTGCGCTTTTGTTAGTTCCTCGAACTGAAAATTTAAAAGTTCAATATACTCTTCAATATTTCCCCCCCGGGATTCCAGAGTGTTTAACTCCTCTGCCAAAAAAGTTAATTTATTAAAATTTTTTTTCATTTCAATACAAAGAGATGTAAGGCCGCCAAAATTATCTAAAATATCAACATGAGCTTCGGGGGAGAAAAGAAACTGATGTTGATTCTGTCCAGATATATCCACCAGATTATGAGATATTTTGGTTAGTATATTTAAGGTAACAATATTACCGTTTACATAAACTCTATTTTTCCCTTCCTTTGATATTATCCTCTTAATAAGGATTTCATCTCCAGACTCTATTCCACATAAAGTTAGTTCTTTTTTTATTGCACTTTCTTTTGTTGTCAGAAAAAGAGCCTCAACAACAGCCTCTTTTTTTGATGATTTTATAAGTTCCGGGGTAGCTCTTGCTCCCAGGATTAAATTTAAAGCGCCTACAATAATGGATTTACCTGCCCCTGTATCACCCGTTATAATATTTAAGCTGGGCTTAAAAGAAAGGATTTGTTTGTCAATAATGGCAAAATTTTCTATTTTAAGTTCCAGGAGCATCAGTATCTTTCACCCCACATAAGCTTTGTCCTTAATACTTCAAAATAATTGCGAAAGAGAGATTTTATAAGCACTGTATAATTGAGGGATTTATAAATATTTACCAGGTCACCATATTTTAATTTAAATCCCTCCTGGCCATCCAGTGTTAATAGCACATCATTATTTTTTGATTTTAATACAATCTCTATTGAGGCATTTTCAGGTAATACAATAGGACGATTGGTAAGTGTATGAGGGCATATAGGAGAAATAATTATAGAATCTAAAGTTGGATAAACAATAGGCCCCCCGCATGATAATGAATATGCAGTAGAACCTGTGGGTGTAGAGATAACCAGCCCATCTCCTTTAAAGGTGGTAAGGGGAATTTTGTTGATATTCGTTTCAAGCTCAAATATACGTGCAAGG
>JAXHUS010000079.1:0-2002 GCA_034189305.1 Thermodesulfobacteriota bacterium
TATTATTAAACTGTAAATATAAAATAATTTTTTAAAGTATTTTTTAAAAAAGATTAATTATATATATTAACTTTTAAATGATGTCAATTTTAATTATTTAATTTTCATAAAGTAAATAACAGGAATTACGAGGCTTTAATCCCAAAAATTGCAGTAGCAATTTTTGGTAAATTCAAAATATAATAATTCAAAATGTAAAATTATAAAATATCGTCTATGGTCTATCGGTTACGTTGTTTTTCAACAACAGCAGGCTTAAGCCTGCTGTTTACTAAACCTGAGTAACGAAACGAGTTGCGCAATCCTAACCCTTTGACGAATATTTATAAGCCGGCAAATGAAAATTCCTATACCATCAAGTTATTTCACCTTCAGCAAGATAAGTGACTTTGTCCGCTATACGAAGGGCTTGAACATCATCATGGGTAACTACAATAATAGTAATTTTTTTTTGCTTAAAAATATCCAGGATAACCTTCTCCATTATCTGAACATAATTTCGGTCAACATTGGCGGTAAATTCATCTAAAATCAGCACTTCAGGTTCAATTGCCAGTGCTCTTGCCATAGCAACTCTCTGGGTTTCTCCTCCTGAAAGACGAGTGGCCTGCCGGCGGCCAAGATGTTCTATCCCCATAAGTTCCAGGCATTCCTCCACTTTCGGTTTCCAAAAAGAACGGGGGTACTTCCTTACTCGAAGTCCATAGGCCACATTTTTTTCAACCGATGTATTAAAAAGAAAAGGGATCTGGTGTACCATAGTGATTTTCTTTCGAAGCTTACTAACGTTATTCCCCTGTCCGTAGAATCTTTTTCCCCTGTAAAAAACGTTACCTACGGTTGGTTTTAAAAGGAGGGCAAGAATACTGCAAAGAGTAGTTTTGCCCGAACCGTTGGGTCCGGTTATTGCGTGTATTTTCTTCTCCTCAAAATCTATTGAAGGAATATTCAAAATTATGCGGTTCTGGTAGAAATGTTTCAGATTTCGGATTTCGAAAAGAGATCCATGCATCAGCTTCCCTTTTGTTGAAAATAACGGAAGATAATATTTACCGAAAAGGCTACGGTAATTAATATAATTCCCAGAGCGATGGCAAAGGCAAATTCTCCTTTACTGGTCTCCAGAGCTATGGCAGTTGTTATGGTCCTTGTATAATTTTTAATATTACCCCCAAGAATTATGGCCGACCCCACTTCACCCACTACCCGGCCAAATCCTGCTATAATTGCTGCCATAAGGGCAAATCGAGCTTCTACCAAAATAGTTATGCCGGTCTGTAGCCGGTTTGCTCCCAGTGTCAGGGCTGTTGGCCTTATCCTCCGATCCAGCCCCTGTATTGCAGCTATAGTAAGTGCGGTTATTATAGGGGTGGCCAGAACAAATTGTCCGATAATCATGGCAGCCGGGGAAAAGAGGAGACCTAAAAATCCCAGAGGCCCCTGCCGTGATATTAAACTAAAAACGAACAGTCCGACTAAAACTGTAGGAAGGGCCATAAGGGTGTTAAAAAGAGTTATCAACAGCTTCTTACCCGGGAACTGGAAACTTGCTATGGTAAAACCCAGTGGAACTCCAATAAGGGAGGCAAGAAAAATAGATATGGTTGAAACCTGCAGGGAGAGAAATGTTATGGAAAAAACTTCCCTATCAAAAGACAGTATTAAAATGAAAGCTTTATAAAACCCTTCAGAAATAAAATTCATCTAATATTATCTGCTATTATCTGTCTTTCGTCTTAAATGTGACCTTTGAAAAATATAAAATAAAAAAGTCTGAACGAAAAGTTTTAGAATAAATTATTCCAATTCCCCCCTGTATTCTGTCTTCTAGCTTCTGTATTCTTTTTTCATCCCCGTTTGTGAGCGTGAATCATGCTGGTTATCTTATATTCAATCGCTATTAGTAGATACCAGATTCTATGTTAAAAGTATTTGCGGTTATAATTATACAGTTTTAGTAATTTTTTATCATTATTTTTTTTATAATTTAAATAAAGGAGTC
>JAXHUS010000008.1:0-2923 GCA_034189305.1 Thermodesulfobacteriota bacterium
AGGTTAAAATATCCCTCCTTATTATAAGGGTTTAAATCTATTGCTTTCTTAAATTCGATTTTTGCCTTATCTAAATTTCCAGTATTTGCATAATAAATCCCCAAATTCTGATAAGCGCCATAAAAGTAAGGATATTTGTTTATTACGTCAAGCCAGAGGGTTTTGTCATTTTCCCAGATTTGACACCTTTCCCATGTAAGTATTGAAAAGAATGTTATAACTCCAAAAAAAGAAAAGGCCATAAGAAGCTTTGTCTTTTCCATGTAGTAAAAAAAGGAAAATATAAGACCGGCTATATAAAATAAGCCGATAGACGGAATATACATATAACGGTCAGCAGCAATCGCCTCTCCCGAAGGTATAATCTTTAATGTAGGTCCAATTGTAATTAAAAAGAAAAGGGCACCAAAAATAATTTTTTTGTTATGCCTTAAGATAAAAATCCCGGAGAGCATGCCAAGGATTAAAAAAGGTGCAAGATAATAATCTATGCCGAGTGTCTTCGGATATGGATAAAAAGCGGAAAGGTTCAGGGGTATAATAATTTTATATAGATAAAAGGTAAGTGCACGGCAAGCAATAATTATTCTTTCATATAGTGAAAAAGCACATCCCATGCTTTCCTGAAAGGCATGGGAATAAAAGAGCAAAATACCGAAAAAAACGCTCATTAAAAAGTAAGGAATTTTTTCCAGTATTATAGTTTTATCAAACAAACGATTGGAATAGTAATCAAGAATTAAAAGAACAATGGGTAAGATAGCTACCGTAGGTTTAGAGATAATGGCAAGAAAAAATAGAAACAGGGACAGTAAATGAAATGAAATTTTGCCCTTTTTTATATAGCAAGAATAGAAAATGAGGGAACCAAGAAAAAAGAAGGTGGAGAGGACGTCTTTTCTTTCGGTAATCCAGACAACTGATTCAACATGGACCGGGTGGAGACCGAAAAGTAAAGCACATATAAGGGAAACTGAAATCCTTGGATCTAGTTTATATATTAGGAAAAAAACTAACAGAGTATTCAGGATGTGAAGGGTTAGGTTTGTATAATGATAAAAAAAGGGGGTTAATCCGACCATTCCATATTCAAGGGCAAAGGAAAGATAAACTAAGGGGATATAATAAGTATCGGAATAGTGGGTGAACATTGATTTAATATTTTCCCATGATAATTCATGAATAAATTTTCTATCCACCAGGTGAAGATAGTCATCCCAGTTTAAAAAGCCATTGGATAAAGATGTAATAAAAGAAAAAAATACCCATGTTATTAAAATAAAAAGGATTGAAATTATAGGAATAGTTTTGCTTTTATTCATAAATTTAAAATCTTCATAGTCTTACTTCATAAAAACTACAGTACCATTCCACAAACCTTTTAATGCCATCTTCAATTTTTGTCTCTGGTCGAAATCCTATTGCCTTTGTAAGGTCATCAATATCTGCATATGTAGCCGGAACATCCCCCTTTTGTATCGGAAGAAAATTCTTTTTTACTTTCCTTCCCAGGTATTTTTCAATTATATTTATAAATTCTAATAATTCCACAGGATTATTGTTTCCAATATTATAAATTTTAAAAGGTGCGTAACTTGAATGCGGGGCCGGCTTTTTTCCATCCCATTCGGGATCAGGTTCCGGTATCTTATCCATTATCCTTACCATACCTTCTATAATGTCGTCTATGTATGTAAAATCCCTTTTCATTTTTCCATAATTAAAAATGTCTATCGCCTTATTTTTAAGTATTGCCTCTGTAAACAGAAATAATGCCATATCGGGTCTTCCCCATGGGCCGTATACAGTAAAAAATCTTAGACCGGTACAGGGAAGTCCATAAAGGTCGGCATAAACATGTGCCATAAGTTCATTTGTTTTTTTTGTTGCCCCATAAAGGCTTACCGGATGGTCAACATTATGATGAACGGAAAACGGCATAAAGGTATTTGCTCCATATACGGAACTGGATGAGGCAAAGACCAGATGTTTAACATCTGAATTCCTGCAGAGTTCAAGAATATTTATAAAACCATATATATTGCTGTCAATATATGCATAGGGATTTTTTAAAGAATAACGGACACCGGCCTGTGCAGCCAGATGAACAACTATTTCAAACCCTTCTTTTTTCAAAAGTTTTTCTACTCCCTCTTTTTCAGCCAAATCCATTTTAATAAAGCGGAACTTTCCATATGTTTTCAGTATTGAAAGGCGGGCATTCTTAAGGTTCACATCATAGTAATCATTTACATTATCAAGCCCAACCACAGTATTATCATTATCTTCTAAAAGACGCCTGGACAAATGAAAACCAATAAAACCGGCAGCACCGGTAACCAATACTTTCTTCATTTAAAAGCTCCTTTTTATTTGATCACCCTTTTATAACTTTTCAAAATATAAATATCAAACATACGGCATAATTGAAAGAACAGAATTCAATTAAATCTTTCTATGTTTTTTTCAATGATTTTGTTGAATTTTGATTGAAAGGGGATGTGAAAAAAGGTATATAGAAATAAAGCAATAGTTCAGCACCGTACAAATAGCTGTCAGCAAAACAAAGAAAATAACGGGGGCAGGTATGCTTAATATGGGAATGTCGGAACTATTAGTAATTTTTGTATTAGCCTTACTGGTAATAGGCCCTAAAAAGTTACCTGAATTAGCAAGGATATTGGGGAAAATTTTCTGGGAAATAAAAAATACTGTAAGTAATATAAAAGAAGAATTGAGGATTGAAACTTTAATGGAAGAAAAGGAACATTTTAATAATAAAAATTTCCTTCCGGAAAACTCTTCACATGGAGAAGATAGCGATGAGGCTCCATCCCTTGAAGAAGACAAAGTAAAAAAATGACACATGAAAAGCTTGCCTTTACCGAACATCTTGAAGAATTAAGGAGTCGTTTAATAAAAT
>JAXHUS010000080.1:0-4592 GCA_034189305.1 Thermodesulfobacteriota bacterium
TTCGCCTTTGATGTCACGCTCTAATGCTTTCTTGGATTTTCTAAAGAATAAATGTTTTCTTACACAACTTTTTTCAATGGCACTTGATTGGCGAATGGTAGTTGGCCTGGGCGCTGAAAATGTTCATGAAAACTCAATGACCCTTCATCATATTTACGGCATTCCCTATATTCCAGGCAGTGCATTAAAAGGCATTACCCGTGATGCGGCCATTTCTGATCTTTGTTCTGAGGTACAAAACGAAAAACCGGACGTAATGGATGCGCTGATTTCAATGCCGGATTCTGATGAAAAAGACGAAGAGAAAAGACGGAAAGAAATCAAAAAAAATGGAAAAGTAAAACGGCAAAATAAAGACCCTGTTGAACCCGAAAATACTACTATAGCTAAGATTATAAAGGGATGGCCTGATTTTGAAAAAGCCCGGAAAGTTTTCGGAGGACAAAAACAGGCAGGAAAAATTATATTTTTTGATGCTTTTCCGGAAAAAGACGTTTCCATCAAATTGGATATAATGAATCCTCATTATCCAAAATATTATAGTGGCGATGAAGCTCCAACGGACTGGCAGAATCCAGCCCCAATCAAATTCCTTACAGTTGAAAATACATCATTTAACTTTGCTCTGGCATTGAACAAAAAAGAGACGGATAAAAATCGAAATAAAATTGACAGCAACCCGGCCCTGTTAAATGCCGCTGAAAAATGGCTGAAAAAAGCATTGGAAGATGATGGCGTGGGCGCCAAGACATCTGTCGGTTATGGATATTTTAGCAAAAAAATAATATGTTGATGGTCGGATTATTTTGACCAAGCCGGGTAATATATAAAAAAACATAAGGTAAGGAACAATATGGAATCTTTAACAAAAGGAGATGCGAATGCTTGCTTCATACACGGCTAAATATACAAAAATTGATTCCGGATACATGGGACAGATGGTTGAATGGCCTGAAGTCATCACCGAGGGCAAGGATATTGAAGAGTGCCGGAATATGTTAAGAGACGAATTAAATGAAATGATTCCGGCTTACCGGCAGCAGAATAAAGAAATTACTCCAGGAAATGCAAAATTTTTAAACAGACCTTTAATGTGAGAAAATGAGAAGATCATTATTTCTTATATTTAATCACGAAGTAACAGAAGCACAGAAAAAAGATGCAGGAAATTCTCTTGACATCGGCAGGGTTGTCCACCTTCCGGATGAATTAAAGCAACTATGGCAGCAAATCCCTTCTGATCTGGACAGCATTGGAAGTTATCTGGTGCCGTTAAAAAACTGGCTTGTGCAAAAATCCATAAAGGGTGATTATGTTTTGATTCAAGGGGATTTCGGGGCTTGTTATTTGATGGTAAACCTGGCTTTTGATCTTGGCCTTATTCCCATTTACTCCACAACCCAGCGGGAAGCCGTTGAAGAATATAACGGCGACGGTTCCGTTAAACTTGTGCATCAATTTAAGCACAGGATATTTAGAAAATATGGGGTTTGACTATGCGTAAAGTGTATTTAAGCTTTTTAGGCATTGGCTCTAAAAAAGCGAATGGCATTTTTGAGTATGATAAAGCCGTTTATGTACTCAATGGTAAAAAATCGAAAGAAACTGAATTTGTTCAGGTTGCAGAGATCCAAATTCTCGGCCCCTCTAATTTTGATATGATCCTCATTGTCGCCACTCAAAAATCATATGACACACATTTTAAAGACAACCTCAAAACTCAATTATTAAAGGCAGGGGCAAATGAAGTTTCATACATAATTATCAGTGAAGATATGACGCCTGAAGGACAGTGGGAGTGGTTCGAGAGGATACTGAATCATATTGAATACGGAGATGAATTGACTATAGATTTAACTCACGGATACCGCTCCATACCGATTGTTTTTTCTACAGCGATAAATTTTTTGCAAAAATCCAGGAGGATAATCCTTAATGCGGTTTATTATGGCGCTTATGATAAAAACAGGAAACTTGCCCCGATTATCAACATGAAAGACTTTTATACTATCAATGAATGGGCTGATGCAGTCAGTAGACTTGTGGAAGACGCTGATGCGAGAAAAATGGCTGAAGTTGCAGAACGAACCTCTGAATTTCAGGTAGCCGAGTTAAATGATCCTGAGGTCATCAGTACTTTTGAAGATTTGACAAATACTATAAGAAACGTTGATATTAACAATGTCTCAAAAAAAGCAAATGCTGCTATTGAATTAATAAAGGCTAAAGAAAGGATGGCCTCCGTAACCGGAAAAGTTCTCCTTAAACTTGTTATTGATAAGTTCGTATCTATTACAACGAAAGAGCCTGTGAGCGGAAAATATGATAAGGCTTATTTCAATGTCCAGATTGAGATAATAAAGTTGCTGTTGGAGCATAAGCTGTTCATGCAGGCTTATACAGTTATGCGTGAATTTATTGGTTCAATAGGTTTGATTAAAATTGAAAAAGCAAGAATTAACACCAAAAAGGGGAGGAATAAAAGGTATAGATTTGCAGATACCTTCATAAATATGCTGCAATATGAAGAAAGTCAGTGGAAATTTAAAGAAAGTGAAAATGTGGTCACAATTCTTAAACCTTTTTATACCAGGTTAAAAAATATTGGGGTTGAATCGACATTAAGAGATTTTACAAAAGAATTAACGGATTATAGAAATGGGTTTGATCATGCCTGGACATCAAAAAAGGAAGCATGTTCAGATATCGAAGAAAAGGGATATCAATTTTTTCATAAATTAAAGGAAGTTGTGTTGATTTTGGAAGAAAATAGCATTTTTTAGAAAAAAAACATATCGAAGGACAGGGGGGAGAATAAAATACGAACAACATGCAATAATGTTTTTTTGAGGAATTGCTTTTAACCTGGTTAATTCAAAATATGTCCGGTATAGTAGTCATTAATATATAATATCCGTCGGTTAATGTGGACAAAGGGAATATAAGAGAATCATTTTTTGCATCCCAGGTATGGGGAAATTATGAAATATATTCATCAAAAAATGTCGATTTTTTATTGATTGACGGGAAGAAACGGGATATTCAAACAATATTCCATTATATCTTGCAGGATTTCTTTATTAAAAAACAGATCGAACAAGGAGTCCGGCTGTGCAGCAGTACTATGCCTGTATGATTTGCGATAAGGAAGATCATCTTAAATACCAAAAAAGAGTTTGGAAAATGAAATCACCTGAATCTCTTTGGAAAGAAACCAAACAGCATTTTGACAGGCTCGAAAGATCCCTGATTGATTGTTATATTAATTTTCTCCGAGAAGTGGCAAAGAGTTATTTGAAGGAAAAAAGACGAGTCTTTTTCCGGGAAAACCAGATTGTTCACTGGGGCGAATGGAATTTTGGATGTCTTATTATTGAAGGAAATGAGTATGTTGGTGAAGTTTTTGGAGACTACATTTCAGAGATTCGTTTTGAACCCAACATAAGCAATAAGGTTAAAGAAGAATACATTGAAATAAAAGAAGAGAATGTTGGAGACATCAGGTATAAAATAATCCATTACGCCAATGGCGTTAAGCTGCCGGCGTAATTAAAAATATAAAATACAAATGGCTATTGACCGGTTACGTTTAGAAAATATAGGGTTTAATCAAGGAAGGAATTTATCCTGATTGACTTATTCATCCAAAGCTTTGTATTATGAATATACTTTTTTACCATAAGCCCTTTAAAGGAGGGAAACTAAAATGACTAAAAATTTTGATGTATACCTGAGGCTTAATAAAAAAGAATTGCAAAATAAGTATGTAGTTATTGTAGACGGAAAAATGGTAGTTAAAGGAAAGGCTCTTGGATTTAAACAGGAGGCAAACTGTCATGAAAGGCTTTAAGAAAATAACCTTTGATCCGAACATTATGGGAGGGCAGGCATGCATCAGAGGTATGAGAATCCCGGTTTCTTTAATTGTGAACCTTGTGGCAAATGGGATGAAAATTGACGATATTGTCAAAGAATACCCTGATCTTGAACCTGCAGATATAAAAGAGGCGTTACAATATGCCTCATGGCTGGCAAAAGAAGAGATACAACCTGCTATTGGGGTTTGAGTGATGAAATTTTCTTGCAGATATGGGAATCTCTCAATCTTCCGTTAAATGGTTAAGAAAAAGGGGTTATGATTCTATTCACTTGCGGGAAGAAGGGCTGCATAAGATAACAGATGCGCAAATTATTAAAAAGGCAAGAAAAGAAAATAGGATTGTGCTTACCTGCGACCTTGATTTTGGTGACTTAATGGCTGCCTCTGGGGGGATACGTCCAAGTGTTATAATATTCAGACTTGAAAATGAAAGACCCGAAAATATTAATAGACGTTTACAGCAAGTTATAGAGGAATCTTCAGAGGTATTGAGAAAAGGAGCAATCATAAGTGTGGAAGAAACGAGACATCGTGTCCGTTTGCTGCCCATTTAATGCAGACTATTTATGGATGCCGTAAAAATTCAGGAAAGATGACTATGTTTAAAGATATGGGGTTTAATTATGGCAAAGGCGCTTTACGCGATGAATTCTTTTTAAAACCGGAAGGGGAAAATCCGTAAATATCTGTAATTTGGGTCTTCTTTTAAATA
>JAXHUS010000081.1:0-4143 GCA_034189305.1 Thermodesulfobacteriota bacterium
ATATTGAAGGGCAGTTTTAGAACCTTCTAGGATTTAGATTGTTGGAAAGCCTGTAGAGAGGTGAGAAAATATACTGCAAAATTGGTTAAGAAATTTCCAAAAGATGAAAGATATAAAATTGTTGATAATATGCTAAGAGCTGCAAGGTCTACAACCCATAACATTGCCGAAGGATTCGGACGTTTTCATTATCAAGAGAATATTCAATTTTGTAGAATTTCAAGGGGTTCTTTATATGAATTAAAAGACCATCTCATCTGTTCATTAGATGAGGGTTTTATTGCCAGTGAAGAATATAAAAAAGGATTAGAGCTTATAGATAAATCTACGGCATTACTTAATGGCTATGTTAATTATCTAAAACAAAAAGCGGCTGACAAATAAACTAATAACTAATAACGAATAACGAAAATATGAGTTTTATACTGGACGCATTAAAAAAACTGGAGCTGGAAAAGAAAAAGAAGGAAGTGGATATAAGTGTTATGGAACAATTGGTTACAGACGATAAAATGGAAATGGACAATTCCATATTTAATAAAAAAATAACCCTTAAATTCAATACCCTTCTATTATCCGGCGGTATTCTCGGCATAAGCATATTATTAATATCAATCATTTTGAATAACAACAATAATACTTTAAAAACAGATGGAAATTATGCAAATTCAGGCATTGGCAATGCTTCTGCTCCATCTTCTGCGGGATATGCAAACGAAAAGAAAAGTGAAAAATTTCAAGAAAAAAATGAAAATCAGAAGGATTTTTATAAGACAACTCCTTTAACGTCAAAAATTGCTTCCCCTCCCCTTACGGAAGTTAAAGAGTCCTTACCGGAATTAAAAATTTCTGCGATATTCTATAAGAATAATGGCAGGTCAAAAGCAATTGTCAGCGGAAATACCGTATATGAAGGAGATAAAATAGATGGGGTAGAGGTTTTAAAAATTGAGCCCGAGAGTATACGCTTTAAATTTAAAGAAAGAGAATTTACCGTAAGATTTTAAATTAAATTCAAAATCAAATAAGGAGATGATTTTAATGCCACAAATAACCTTTAATATAAAGGTGGAGGATTTAGCGGAAGTAATTGCAGGTATGGAAAAAAAGGACTTAGAAACACTCTTACTTTTATTAACAGATGAGGGCAAGGAGTTATTAAAAAGGAAGCAGGATATAGAGTCTGACGAAGTTAAGACCTTATCCAGAGAAGAAGTATTTGATGTTTAAATTTAAGGATGAATATCATCCAAAAGTCGAAAAAGACCTGAGAGTGATTGATAAATCTGTTCGGTCAGAAATTAAAGATTTTCATATTCCTGAAATCCTGAAGAATCCATATCCATATATTGCTGATGAGTTGACAGGAGATTTAAAAGGCATTTTCTCTTATCATTTCAAGAAAAATAAAGTACAGTATCGAGTTTCTTATATTATTGATAATGCCCAAAAGATTGTATACATTTTAAGAATCGGGAAAAGAGAAGGGTATTATGAAATTTTGAGAAGGCGTTTATAGTTTTATATTGGGCGATTAAATGATTAATAGAAGAAATAAACTCCGGTTTCCTGGATTATATCTTATTTTTTATCTTTCATTTATATTTTTATTTCCGCAATCTGTTTATGCGGTTGGAAGAGCCATTTTAATAACAGAATGGGGAGGGCCGGGGGCCAATGATGGTGAACTTAATTCACCAAACGGAATCGCCGCTGATTCAGCCGGTTTTATTTATGTGGCAGACGGATATAATAACCGTATACAAAAGTTTGATTCCCATGGAAATTTCATTAAAAAATGGGGTTCCAGGGGATATGCAGAAGGTCAATTTTCTTTTCCCGGAGGCATAGCGGTTGGCCGTGATGGTTTTGTTTATGTGGCTGATTGGGGCAATAGGCGTGTTCAAAAGTTCAATTATAACGGTAAATTTATTGATGCATGGGAAGTACCCAAACCAGGGGGTATAGCCGTTGACGCCGGAGGTTTTATTTATATAACCAATCCCTTTAAACATTCTGTGAGGAAATATAACCCCGCTGGAAAATTAATATGGGAAATCAAAGGAAGTATTCAGGAGGGAAGATTTAATTACCCTGAAGGTATAGCTGTTGACTCTTCAGGATTTTTATATATTACGGAGCGAAATTCATCCCACATACAGAAATTTGATTCAGGGGGTAATTTTATAGGGAAATGGGGAAAATCGGCAGAGGATGCAGGAACCGAAGGTGTGTATAGAATTGCGGTAAGTCCGTCCGGCCTTATCAATATAATTAAACAGGAAAAAGATGGCGTTAAAATTTTTGACTCCCGTCATAAATTAACAGCAACATGGGTAAAAAGTGAAAATAGAGATTACGCTTCAGTCCCTCCAATGGGAGCGGTATTGGATTCCCCGGGCTTTTTGTATCTGGTGGACAAGAAAAAACAAAGTATTTTAAAATTAAAAACTCCTTTAACCAGGACGCCCTTTAAAGAAAAAACATACACTAAACAGATACCCGGAGTGTCACCATTATCCGTAAAGTACCCATATTCAATTAAAGTCAGCTCCAACCTGTCTATAGAAAAAGCTAAAGAGACCGTACAAAATCTTAATGAGTCCGGTCTTACCGCCTATTATTTTCAGGCGGAAGTCACTGGAAAGGGTATATTTTACAGGGTTTTTCTTGGATATTTCCCTGATGAAAATTCTGCTGGTTCATTTAATTCCCTTTTGCCGGAGGAATACAGGGGAAGGATTTTTTATACCCCATACACCCTTGAATTGGGGATGTATGAATCTAAAGCAATCATGGAAGAAGAAAAGAATAAACTGATAAACTCAGGATTCTATCCTTACATTATAACCGGTTTCTCCGGCTCAAAAAAAAGTTACCGCCTTATCCTGGGAGCTTTTAAAACCGAAGAAGAAGCAAAAATTTTACAATGGCAGTTGAATGAGAAAGAAATTGAATCAAGGCTGGTATTGAGATAGTTTAACAGTAAATAAAGTTCACTGTTCACCTATAAACAACAAATAACGGAGTTGATTATGAGAATATGTTTTAAACTTACAACAATGATATTTTTAATTATTTTTCTAACCGCTGACCAGGGGAATTCTGCCGTTAAGAAAAGAGATTTAGATCTTATAGTTGTCCTTGATGATTCGGGAAGCATGAAAAAGAATGATCCCGAAGGGCTGACAAAAGATGCCGCCAAGATTATTGTGGATAAGGTGGACATGAATGACAGGATGGCTCTGGTTTCATTCGGCACAAAGAGCACTTTGCTTTCAGGGCTTATACAGATAAGCAATGAAAATATTAAAAAATGGTTCAAATCAATGATTGAAAATCTCCCTCAAAAAGATATGTATACAAACATTACCTCGGCCATTGAACGCTCTTTATATGAATTAAAACATAATGGACGGAAGGATGCATTGCAATCCATCATCCTCCTTACCGACGGTAAATTAGATATCCCCGGGGGAGAGGCAAAAAGAACAGAATCTATGAATTTTCTAAAGACATCTATTATAAATGATTATAAAGACCTGGGGATATTGATTTACTCCATAGCCTTTACCGAAGAGTCTGATTTTAGTCTGATGCAGTTTTTGGCTCAATCTACCGGCGGGGAATATTACAGAGCTTACACAACTTCTGATCTAAAAGACAGTTTTGACGCTATATACAATGATCTGGTTAAAAAACAGACCATAGAATTGGAGGAAACCATGCCTGAACCCAAAGTTGAAAAACAAGAAAAGTTACCCCCTTTGATAACACCAGAACTTCCTGAAAAGAAAGGAATAAGTGTTATAACCATAATATTTTTTGTCGGGACATTGGTATTGATCGTATCTGCCTTTTTATTGGTAATTAGAACTAAGAGAAAGCCACTTTCTGAAGATGAAATACTTAAAAGTTCTCTTCCTGAATCAAAAGAACCTGTATCCCCTCAGCCAGAAAGGCTTGAAGAGGAAAAAGATACGTATAAAACCATGATTCGATTTACCTCTGCCCAGGAAAATTTTTACCTTGAACCTGACGTAAAAATTGAGGGTGTTAATAATATTTTTCTCAAGAAGAGAATCACCAGGGTTGGAAGAAAAGGGGACAATGATATTGTGCTGCCCCATAGCTTTATATCGG
>JAXHUS010000082.1:0-2291 GCA_034189305.1 Thermodesulfobacteriota bacterium
CTTTAACAACTTTTACTATCTGTGTGGCGGACGAACCAAATGTCAATATCAGGTCAGACTTGCGTAATTTTATTCCCTTGATAATTTCTTCTACCTTCAGGTTTTCCTGAAGATTGTATTCATATGTTAAAAATTTTAAGCCCCCTTCCTTTAGTTTGTCTTCAAATCCCTTAAGGGCGGTACCATAAGAGGAAATCTCCCGGCTTTTGACAACGGTGATAAGCTTTAAAGTCTTAGTAAAGGATACCTTTGAAAGGATAACGGAAAGAAGTAAAATAAAAAAGCAAAGGGTAGATATTTTTAGACCTTTAACCACGTTGTATAGTCTCTTTGTTAGAATTTATAAGAGAAGGTGCCGAAGAACATCCTTTCAACTTCAACACCCGGATATTCATAGTGATTGCCTTCAAGTAAATTTTGACCAACTATTGCTATTTCCAGGTTATTTTTCATGAAGGTCCTGGCTATTCTTGCATCCAGACGGGTATAATCCCCAATCCTGATGGATGGTTCCAGACCTTTCATTGTTGGTTCAGTAGCTGTTTTACCCACATAGCTTGCCCAGCATGAAAATGAGGCTCCATTTTCAAAGGTACAATATATTCCTCCATTGAGCTTATTTTGAGGAGAAGATCTAATTTTATTATGGGTAGATGTATTTTCAATATCCTGAAAGGTGTAATTTAAAAATGCCTTGCACCAGGGAAAAAAATAATGGGAAATTCCAACTTCAATACCCATTGCCCGTGCATCGCTTCTATTCCTGGGCGATACTTCCAGAGGAATTATCTGCCCTCCCGGAGGGAAATATTTTACAGGAATATGCTCAATTAGATCATTCATTTCATTGAGATACAGTTCCAAACTAAAATTTGTATTTTCATCCAATCTGGAACGGTAGCCCAGCTCATATGCTATAATGGATTCGGGTCTGAGGTACCGATGGCCTGAACTTTTTAATCTTAGCCAGGATAAAGGGAAAGGAAAAGGATAAAGGGTTATGGTATCAAAAGCTTCGTAAATGGTCGGGTTTCTATAAGCCTTGCCTACAGACACCCTGAAAACATGGTTTTTTACCGGTGTATAAAGAATAGTGAATCTGGGAGAAAATTTTTCATCAATCCTCTCGCTATGTTGCATCTTGATTCCGGTGACGAAGCTCAGGTTGTTCAATAATCTGTATTCATGCTGGGCAAAAAGACCGAATTCAAATTCATCAACCGCCTCCCCATCATTGAATATCGTTGACTTTACATAGTTTCTCCTGACATTTCCTCCTGTCACAAGAACATTTCTTCCTCCATCAAAGGAGTATTGGCCTTCAAAATCAATGGTACTGGTGTCCACATCTAAGGAACTAATTTCAAAATTCAGCTCATTACGGTATAATTGAAGGGATATATCTGAATGCTCGGAAAAACTGTTCTCATATCTTAGCATTTCGTAGTCGGTCAAGCCCTCTGATTTACTCTCTTCCACTAGCATACTAATCCATGGGGAAATCTGCCCCTGTTCTCCTTGTAAAATGCCCCCAAAAAATTGAAGATTGGAGGTATTCGATAGGTTATACGTAACCCTTGCTGTAGCTTTGGGAAATCTTTTAAAATCAGCAAAGGCATCATTTTTATGGTACCCTTCTTCTTCTTCATATCCTGCAGAAAACCGATAATCAATCTTATTTGTCCTCCCTTCATTGATGTAGACCCCTTTCCTGGTTTCATTGCTTCCGAAAGTGCCTGAGATATAATTTCCCTCCCCTTCTCCCGGCTCTTTGGTAATGATATTAATTACCCCATTAAAGGCATTGGCGCCATAAAGAGTGGCTCCAGGCCCCCTCATTATCTCTATCTGCTTAATGTTTTCCATAAAAAGGGGTAATGAATTCCAAACAAGACCGCCAAATACAGGAAGATATACGCTTCGTCCGTCTATTAATACCAATAACTTATTGGCAAATTCACTATTGAACCCCCGGGCCGACACCCCGCTGGTCTGCCGATTTATTGACATTACATCCATTCCTGGAACCA
This sequence comes from Thermodesulfobacteriota bacterium, assembly GCA_034189305.1. GTDB lineage: Bacteria > Desulfobacterota > WTBG01 > JAXHUS01 > JAXHUS01 > JAXHUS01. The sequence continues at coordinate 2,031 of JAXHUS010000082.1, forward strand.
ATCGGAATAAATCTTCTAACTTTAGCACCCCTGATTGCCTTATGTCCTTCTCAGTTATTACATACATAGCAGACGGGGCATCCGAAATCTTCTGGGGCTTTTTAAATGCGGTAACCACCATTGGTATCTCCTCAAAGAGCAACAACTCTCTTTTTAGTATTGACTCAGCAGGCATGGCATCACTTTTCCCGGCTTTAATATCATCGGTTAGAAGCATTCCGGGTATAACCAGGATCAGAAAAGATAGGAAAAGCCCTTTTT
>JAXHUS010000083.1:0-3389 GCA_034189305.1 Thermodesulfobacteriota bacterium
GTAAAATCTAAAGGATATGAAGTTTTTATTATCAAGAGAAAGAAGAAAAAAAGGGAAACTATCTGGGAGAGGCAGCGAATGTTTTTTATCATCTTTCATTGCATATTAATTTTCTTTATTTTTAGTTTTTTTATATTAATTTCTCCAAGACCTGCAATATGCGCAAGTTTAATATAACCGATTTCATAAGGATCTATCCCAAAAAGACTGCAACCATAAGAATCTACTGCCACAATATCAGCTCCGGCAACAATTTCATAAGTAAGCTTAACATCTTCCATAAGCCCCCCCTGGGGACCATGACGGAGAAGAATCCTGTAAGCATCAAGGATAGTAAGTTGCGGGCATACTATTTTATTAAGATCCACAAGGTAACTATTTATATCCTGGTGAAAGATTCCTCGATTGCCACCTACCACCCCCATAAGATTTTTCATTCCCATGCTGAGTTTTGCAAGGCCATGGTGTTTTGCAATGGGAACATTTATTATACAGTCTGCTTTAAGTATATCATTATTTATTAGACAGGAGTTCATTACAATCGAATTTTTAATTTGAACTAAAGAAAAATCACGGTCAGACACAAATTTAACTTTTGCCCCGGCTTTTTTAGCAGCTTTTGCTATTCCACTTCGAAAATAACACCGTCTTGGATCATTTAAAGTTCTATCAAAAACCGTAACCTTTGCCGGTTTTTCCTTTAAAGCCATTTCAACTAAAGCGGCAACAACCATAGGATTTGTATTGGCAGCTTGCTCCGGGATTCGATCCCATGAAATGTTTGGCTTAATAACAACACGACTGCCGGGAGAAACAAATTGATTAATTCCTCCCAGGCATTCAACAGCTTTTAAAGTAGCTGAATAAGGATTTTTACAATGAACTATAACCAGGTCGTGGTTTGAACGATAATTTTTATTATTCTGGTTCGAGAATGTTTTTGGCGGCATGAAGAAATTTTTTGAAAGTGTATAAAAACCGGCAATAAAAAACTTTAAAAAATTTCTTCGGCTTATTTTAATACTCAATAATTGTATAACCCTTATTGGCTAGATAGGAAGCAATATCTTTGTCTATGATAATATCGGTTAAAAGAAACTCCTTTCTTTCTTGATGTAACATTATCCCGGGGATCTTTAATGTAACCCGGCAATGCTGTTTATTTTCTGATTTAATTTCTACTTTTTTCTCTGGAAGTTCAATTTCTAAAAAATCTAAGAGATTTCTTATTAAAATATTTGGCTCTTCCTCTTTTTTTATATCAAGAGAATTAAAACCGTACCCTGCAAACAATTTTTTATATGAATCCCGGGTATCTTTAAAATTAATTACAAAATTCCGGTCATTATAGCATAGCAAACGATCAACCCTTACAATACAAGGGTTGCCTATATCTTGTTCTGATTTAAAGAGAATCTCGACATTGGAGGTAGACTGAAAACGTTCCCCTAAGTACGCCAAAATGGAATCTACCAGCACTTCTCTTGAAAGAATTTTCTCTTCTTTGCATTCAGGACGAATTTTTTCATTAAATGTACCCCTGCCTTCCAGCTTTTTATCAGTATCCTGTATAATATCTATTACTTTTAGTCGGTGTTTATTGAAATAGCCTTTTAGGTAAGGAGAAGTTGCCTGCCCTTTGCTGTCAATAAAGTTTATTACATGAAATTCCGGGGGAATTTTTGAAATATCTTTAATAACAACCCAATCGCCGGTAATTGAAACAGTAATCTGATCACCGATAATTACAGGTTGCTTTCGTACTACCTGGTCATAACCAGCCTTTCTCAGCAGGACATCCATCACCTGTTTTGCATTCTCTTTTCTATCAATATCCACTATTTTATAATCTTTTAAAGTGAGGATATTTTCCCTTAATTCTTTTGGTATGGGTTCTTTTGTAAAGTTTAAAATAATATTACTTCCTTCAGTTTTAATTAAAGGGCTCTGTGCAGCATCAAGCTTTATTTTATAACCATTTTCAGTTGATATGAAAATCTTTCCGTTAGCTACAAAATTTTCTCCCAAACGGTCAAATACTTTTCCAATGGATCTTTTCATTAATCTATTCAGATCAAAGTCTCTTTTATCGATTACATTATCTTCATTGTTCCGCTCCAATTTCCTGTCTTTTTTGAGCACGGTTACAAATACCTCCTGTCCCACAGAAAGTTTATTAAAATCCTTTATGTCCGGGTTAAGCTTTTTAATTATCGGATAACAATTGTTAAAAAAGACAGATTTTGGAACTTCGTACTTTCTTACCATAACCCCATAAAGGGTTTCTCCTTTTTTGAATAGATGTTTTTTATAGTTTTCCAGAGGAAGGTAATGATTAAAGGGTGGACTGATTTGCGCCACAGAAATAGGGATTAAGAGGGTCTGGTCGGGATGTACCAGATCTAAATTTGTAATTTGCGGATTTATCTTTTGAATTTCTTTTATTGATTTTATTATTTTAGATATGGGGATTTTATATTGATCCCTTAAGATTTTCCAGAGGTAATCTCCTTTATTAAGTTTATATTGAAGTGCTAAATCAGATTTTAATGATTTTTTAAAATTTAGATAATAGCAGGTCTCTTTTTCTTTCCCACTTAAAGGGGAAATGAAATAAAAATAGACTATGCAGAGAAAAAAAACAAAAACATTTTTATTAGTTTTTCGTACCATCCTTCTGCTTAATTCTCTCTAAATTTTTTCTTGCAATATCAAAATCCGGATTTATTTCTATAGCTTTTTCCCAGCATGAGACTGCCATAGAAATCCGGCCAATTCTTTCATATGCAAGTCCCATCTGATTATATCCGTGGATATAATCCGGTTTTATCGATACTGCCTTTTTAAGGTACCCTAAAGATCCTTCATTATCTTTAAGATTTTCTATATAAATTTGTCCCAGATTAAAATAGGCCTGATAATAATCTTTATAAAGAGAAATTGCCTTTTCATAGTATAGGATTGCTTTTTTTATATTTCCAGAAAGATAATGAGATACCCCCAGATTAAAAAATATCACCTCATTTTGCTTATCGATTTCACTTAATTTATTCAGTTTAAAAATAGCTTTATCATACTGTTTTGCTTCCAGATTATAAAATACCCTTCTTAGTTTATAAAATACCGAAAAAGCCATTTTGGAGCGGACCCCTTTTAATATTAATTTAAATTCCTCAATAATTTCAAGTATATTTTTCTCCTTTGCTTTTTTTTCATTTATTAAAATACACTGGGAAAAACATTCTATTGCCTTCTTCGGATTTTGCAAAAGACCGTATGAAACGCCAAGATAATAAAGCAGGTCAAACTTTTCTTCTTCTTTACAATAACAAAGGGCCTTTTGAAAAAATTTAACGGCATTTGCATAATCATCCATTCCTTCATAGCAG
>JAXHUS010000084.1:0-2261 GCA_034189305.1 Thermodesulfobacteriota bacterium
GAAAAATTTGCCTAACAACTCATCATCAAAATTTTTCGAATATACTATTTTTATTAGGAAAATCAAGAAAATGGGATTAAGGAGGCTAATCCATTAAAACAAGGATTGAAATTTAAAAGGTATATTAACGTCAATATATTGACGACTGTTAAGAAAGCTAATCCATCAAAACAAGGATTAAAAACCCTATATTCTACTTACTACCTACTACCTACTAATTGTTAAGTACCCTAATTCATTAAAACAAAGATTGAAACTTATTGGCATGGGGATTGCAGTTTTGATTTAATTGCAAGTTAAGGGTTAGAAAGATGAATGGATAGATAATGACCAGGTTTAAAACAGTTCATTACAAAAATTTAGTTCTTACAGTGTTTTTATTATTTATAGCCTCAGCCCTTTCTGATTGTGCCTTTTTAAGAGTGCACGACAAATATTTTAATAATAAGCCCGTCATAGAGAAAATTATCAAACCTCATGTTAAACCTTTAAAAGTTAACTCCATTGGTATTTTTAACTTTAATCATTCTACTAAAATTAATGATATAGGATATAATTTTTCTGAAAAAATCCATAAACGTTTATTAAAATATCATTTTGTAAATCAGCTTATACTAACAGGGATAGACAGTATAAGTGAAATAGATTCAGTCAATATCGGTAAGAGGAAAGATTATGACTTGATCCTTTTAGGATGTATTGATGAGCTTTCATATGGAGGATTGACGGACTGCTCGAAGGTTGATATTTCTCTAAAAATTATAGACGTTAGAACGAATATTATCTTATGTTATATAAGAGGACACATTGACAGGGGATATGAGAAATCATTCGATAAAATTTTTTTAAAAAAAGAAAGTAAGGAGTCACCTTCTCCTTATAAGTTAGCCGATGTTGTCCTGGATGGATTGGTGGATACCCTAATAAAAGATTACTTTTCATGGGAGTTGACAAAAGAATAAATATGGCAGTAAAATAAAGGTAAAAAAATTGGGTCATTGGTAACTAAACAATTGAGCCTGACGCAGAAAGTATATAAAAAAGTGTTTTAAAAATGTTCCGTTACACAGTATCCGGTTAAGAGTTACATTAATTAAGGTTTTTTATGAAAAAGTTAAATATCATTTACATTCTGTTGTTATGTTTAATTTTTACTTCCAAGGTGGGCCTTTCCCATGGAAAAGAAGGAAATCCGAAAATTATTGGTCTTAAGGATAATCCCATTGAAAAGGCAATCTGCGATAATCTATTAGAAAAATATAAAGAGATCACACACCTTGAGATTAAAGAAAGTATGGCCTTTGCTGATGGAGTAAAAAAGGTTTTGATTGAATTAAATGCAGTAAATCAGAAGGGAGCTTTCATTAGCGGACAAAGTACCCAAATCAATCGTATCCAGGCAATTGATAATGCAATAAAAGACCTGATAAAAAATTTAAAAACGGGTGAAGAAGAGGGCGACGAAGAAGAATATGAAGAGTAAGCAAGTTAATAGACAAATTCGTGCTAATTCTTTGTTAATTTAAGGGACAGTTCTTTTAATTGTCCGGGTGAGACGTGAGTCGGAGCTCCTGTCATAATACAGGTTGCCTTCTGGGTTTTTGGAAAAGCAATAACATCCCGGATAGACTTGGCATTACACAGAAGCATAACCAGACGATCTAATCCCAGGGCAATGCCGCCATGGGGAGGGGCTCCATATTCAAAGGCGTCCAGTAGAAAACCGAATTTATCTCTGGCTTCTTCCTCATCTATGCCCAATACTTTAAACATTTCGGTTTGCAACTCCCGTCGATGAATTCTTATGCTGCCGCCCCCTATCTCTATTCCGTTTAAAACAAGATCATAAGACCTCGCCCTCACAGACAATGGTTCTGTTGATATTCTGCCGATGTCTTCTTCATAAGGCGAGGTAAATGGATGATGCATCGCACAAAACTTTTTTTCATCATTATTGTATTCCAGCAGAGGAAACTGAGTAACCCAGACAAATTGGTATATATCCTGCCCTTTTTGATTTAGCTTTTCTCCGAGATAGGTTCGGAGTTGTGAAAGAACAGTATTTACAGTTTCAGGCTTATCTGCAACAAAAAGCAAAAGATCTCCAACCTCAACTCCAAGCTTCTTTTCAATGACCTGCCGAGAATCTCCGCCGTCTCCTCGCCAACAAGGGTCTCCCGAGTCGCCCCGACGGCGCGAACGACCCATGTGGTCAGATTGTCCGGAAGTTCGAGTTCAACGCTCGCGAGCCCATCCGCGTC
>JAXHUS010000085.1:0-7191 GCA_034189305.1 Thermodesulfobacteriota bacterium
AAAAAGTCGGGGATCAAAAGACAGGTTAGCGTCTATGGCCTATCGGTCACATTATTCTTAAACAGCAGCAGTCTTAAGCCCGCTGTTGACTGAACAAGAGCACCGAAAGGAGTTTGGCAGACCTAACCCTTTCACTAATATTTGCAAGCCGGCAAATGAAAGTTACCTATACTGTCAGGTTAATATTTAAGGGGAGAAAATAGACTATTCCCCCAAAAAGGGGTCTTTAAAATTCCTGGGACAGGAAATTCTGAATTTGCTCGTAAGTAAATACCGGCCCGTCTTTACAGACATAGATATTTCCTATATTACAGCGTCCGCATTTGCCGATGCCGCATTTCATACGCATCTCAAGGGTGGTAATTATCTGTTTGGGGGTAAATTTAAGCTTTTCCAATGACTGAAGGGTAAATTTTATCATAATTGGCGGGCCGCATGTAATGGCTACGGAATTTTCCGGTGACGGGTTTATCTCTTCAAGAACATGGGGCACAAGACCCACCTTTCCGGTCCAGGATTCATCCCCCCTGTCCACTGTTGTAACCATATTTATCGTCTTTTCTTCTTCCCATGCCTTTAAATCATACTTGAAACTAAGGTCGTTTGGTGACCTGGCCCCATAAATGATAGTGATGTCCCTGTATTCATTTCTGTTGTCAAAGACGTTCCATATTAAAGAGCGCAGGGGAGCAAGACCAATCCCTCCGCCGATAAAAACCAGATTTTTTCCCTTTAAATCATCGATGGGAAAACAATTGCCAAAAGGCCCCCTGAAGCCAATTTCATCTCCCTCTTCAAGGTTGTGTATTTCACCGGTAACTCTTCCCGCCTTCATAACACTGAATTCCATATGGTCTTTTCGCGTGGGGCTTGAGGAAACGCAAAAAGTGCACTCGCCGGACCCGAATATTGAATATTCCGCAAACTGACCGGATTTGAAAGTAAACTCCTGCCTGAGCTTTTCATCTTTAAAATTGAAGTGGAACGTTTTTATAGTAGGGGTTTCTACTATTACCTTTTCAATCTTCATTATATGCGGAAGATATGGATTGCCTTGATTTAAAAAAATTTTGCTGTCATCCATTCTAATTGCTACCCTTTATTATCAGGTTTAGATATTTCATTAATCACTTCGGTAATATCCCAGTTTACAGGGCACTGTCTTATACACCTGCCACACCCGACACACGCAATCACCCCAAAATTCAGAGGAAAATACTCAAATTTATGATGCACCTTCTGCCGTACCCTTTCCCATTTATAATGTCGGGGATTCTCCATGGGCATCTTTGTAAATAAGGGGAAGGCGCAACTGTCATAACAGCGGAAACGGGCCCCTTTTCCTTCTTTGCTTTCCTCATCGATAATATCGAAACAGTGACATGTGGGGCAGTTATATGTGCATATTCCGCATCCTATGCATTTCCCTGAAACCTTTTGCCAGAATGAAGAATTTTCAAAATTTGCCCTCATACGACTGTCTATATTTTCCAGATTCACATTTCGAGAAATGCTTTCCTTTATCTTTTCCTCTTTTTCATTAAGTTTCTGCAGTTCTTCATCTTTTGCCTCAGCTAAATCACTCAGACTTAAAAGCAGTTCTTCACCTTTTTCTGTATTGCTTTTAATAATAAAGGTTCCGTCAATCAGGTTAAACATTAAATCTACATTTTGTGAAAAGACCGGACTTACATCCAGTGATGTGCAAAAACATGCATCATCGTGGGTATCGCATCCAAGACCTATAATATATGTGTTTTCCCTCCTTTTCAGATAATAGGAATCTTCATAAGTATCCTTAAAAAGATTGTCAATAATCCCTAAAGCATTGGCATCACAGGGTCTGACGCCAAAGATTACCCTTTTTACCTCTTCCGGTTGAATCTCTTCTAAAGAAAACCCTTCCTCACTGTTTGCAAATTGAAACATGGGTTCGTAAGTAAGGTGAAAAAGGGTTCTTACAGGTCTTGTGGAATTAGAAAATCCGGGCAGAGGCGCATACGTATCTCCTAAAGCCTTAAATTCAATAACCCCGTCATTTTCTTCCGGCACCAATACCAGAAATTTATCTTTTAAAGTCTTCAGCAGTTCCGGTAACTTATCTTCAGAAATCTTTTTTTCTTTCATTTTTCCCTATTAACGCATAAACTCATTTGGGTCCGTATCTTTATAAGATGCGATTAAAGGCTTCTCATCTTTATCCATTCCGCTTTCAAATCCAAAAAGCTCCTTTACATTGTCCCCCATCTCTCTTTGAAGGCTTCTTAAAGGAATGGAAGCGGGACAGGCTCTCTCACACTCTCCGCAGTCAACACATCTTCCTGCTACATGAATGGTTCTAATCATCTGAAAGACCAGATTATCCTGCCATTTTTGCACAGGCGACACCCACTGGGGACGATTCACTTCCACAAAACAACGGGTACAGCTGCATGCAGGACAAACATTGCGGCAGGCATAGCACCTGATACATTTTTTAAACTGATCCTTCCAGAAATTCCATCTCTCTGCTGATTCTTCCTCTTTCAGCTTTTTAATTATATGATAACTTTTTTCCTTATTTACAGGAGGAGAATCCTTATCTCCAATCATGATATCCGCTTCTTTTGGAACGGGCAAAACACAGTTCAGGCACTTATCAAAAAGCAAATCTTCAGCTTCAAATGTCTTTTCTTTACCCCCCGCTTTTACTGCTACTTTATCTCCCTGCCTTTCGATAGAGGTAATTTCATGTCTTTCCACCTGGATACCGCTTACTACTTTTTCAAGATCAATAAGGCCGGAACAGGGAATTCCGATAATCGTAAGATTCTCCCGGAAAATTTGATTATCCTGGAGTAAACTTACCACTGACCTGCTGTCACAACCTTTTACTACAACTCCGACTCTTCCCGGCAGTTCTCGTAAATAACATGCCAGATTGTTATATATAAAGGGGTTAATAACTGTTTTTAATGCCTCCTCCTTATCTTTTGTAATTAAAGGCGTTGTCTTATGCATAAGACTGCCTTTTGCATAACCCACAAAATAATCAATCTTTTTTTCATCAAATAATGCAGCTACTTCTTTTTTCAGTTTTTCTTCCATCTTTCTAATTTAATTTTTGTCTGAAAACAGTTGATTCGGCCCCAATTCTTTAACGGTCCGGCTAATTTCATCCATTACCTGGGCAAGCTTTGGCCCTTCGGAACCTGCAACCCAGGCAAACATAACCCTCCTTTTATCAATACCGAATATCTCCAGTAATTTTTCCGTAAGGGCAAACTTTCTTCGGGCATTATAGTTTCCGCTCTGGTAATGACAGTCCCCCGGATGACAGCCTGAAACCAACACACCATCTGCCCCGTTCTGGAGTGCTTTGATTACAAACATAGGGTCTACCCTGCTTGAACACGGAACCTTTATAATACGAACATTCGGGGCATACTTAATTCTCCCTGAACCCGCAAGATCAGCTCCGGAATAACTGCACCACAGACAAAGAAAACCTACTATTTTGGGTTGCCATTCTTTTTTTGTTGTTTCCATCTTATCTTCCACAATTAAAAGGAAAATGCTTCAAGTTCCGCAAAAATTTGCTCATCAGTAATGCCCTTTAACATTACACTTGATGATCTGCATGTGGCCACACAATTACCGCAGCCCTGACAAAGACTTTCCAGGACTCTCATCTGTTTTTTCTTGCTGCCGTCCCGCATGGTTACTTCTTCCTGGATTATGGCATTATACGGACAAACCTCCTGACACATCTTGCATTGTATACAGGTAGTCGTATCAATACTTGAAACAAGAGGTTCTATACTAAGTTCATCTCTGGAAAAAAGAGAAATTACTTTTGCCGCCGCCCCGCTTGCAGAGGCCACGCTGTCGGGAATATCCCGGGGGGAACGACATGCGCCCGCAAGATAGGTTCCCGCTGCCACAGTTTCCACCGGCGCCAGCTTCGGATGCAGTTCAGAATAAAAACCAAACTCATCATATGGAATTCCAACTTCCTTGGCTAAATCCTTTGCATCATTTCTGGGGATCATTGCCGATGCCAGAACTACGAGGTCTGCGTCTACTTCAACCTGGGTGCCGGCTAAAGTGTCCGCGCCCCTTACGATTAGTTTTCCTTCCCTTTCAAATACCTTGGAAACCCTGCCCCTTAAATAAACCACTCCGTATCGTTCAATGGCCTGATTTACAAATTGTTCATAATTTTTACCACCTGAACGAATATCAATATAAAACACAATAATTTCTACACCAGGAATGTGCTCTTTTAAAAGGACCGCCTGTTTTGCGGTATACATACAGCAAACATTGGAACAATATACCATTCCCTTTTCTTCGTCCCTGGATCCCACACATTGTATAAAAACCACCCTTTTTGGCTCTTTCTGGTCGGATGGTCTTAAGATATGCCCCCCTGTGGGGCCTGAAGGGCTAATCAGTCTCTCCAGCTGCAGACCGGAAATGACATCTTTATTTCTCCCGCCGCCGTATTCTCCGTAAATATCGGTATTTATAAGATCAAAACCAGTAGCCATAACAATAGCGCCAACCTTTACCGTTACAAACTCATCTTCCTGTTCATAAGATATGGCTCCGGCCGGACATACCTTTTCACATACCTTGCATTTTCCTTTCTTAAAGTACAGGCAGTGTTCTCTGTCAATTACGGGTTTATTCGGCACGGCCTGGGGAAAAGGTATGTATATGGCCTTTCTTTTGCCCATACCCATGTCAAATTCACTGTCTACCTTTGTAGGACATTTCTGATAACACGTTCCGCAGCCGGTACATTTTGTAAAATCAACGGAACGGGCCTTCATTCTGATTTTTACTTCAAAATTTCCGATATAACCGTTAATTTCTTCTACTTCGGAATAGGTATACAGGGTAATGTTTTTGTTCTGGGATGATTCCACCATCCGCGGGGTAAGTATTCAGGCGGAACAATCCAGAGTAGGAAAGGTTTTATCAAGTTGAGCCATTCTTCCGCCGATGGTGGGCGTTTTCTCTACGATAACCGCCTCATAACCGGCATTTGCAATATCAAGGGCTGCCTGCATTCCTGCGATTCCGCCGCCGATAACCAGAGCCCTTCTTTCCACAGTAATAAAAAAGGGAGAAAGGGGCTCATCCTTTTTCAGTTTTGCAACCTTCATCTTAACAAGATCTATCGCCTTTTGTGTGGCCAGTTCCCCGTCCTCATGCACCCAGGAGTCCTGCTCCCTGATGTTTACCATCTCAAAGAAATAGCGGTTCAACCCCCCGGCCTCAACACAGTTCTGAAAAGTTTTTTCATGAATTCTCGGAGTGCATGAAGCTACAACAACACCCGTTAGATTGTGTTCCTTAATTGCATCTTTTATCAGATTTTGTCCGGGGTCGGCACACATGTACTGATAATCTGTGGAAAGCGCCACACCGGGAATTTTACTTATCTCCGATGCCACCCTTTTAACATCTATTACACTGGAAATATTTACACCGCATTGGCAGATAAATACACCTATTTTAGCCATTCTTTATTCCTTATTAACTTCCTTCTTTTGAATACACCTTTTTATTTATTAAGTTAAGAGGAGAAACCAGATGTTTATGAAGTCCAAGTTCTCTGTAACCTATTCCAAAAGCAAGACCTATAAGCTGGGTTATGTAAATTACAGGCAAATTATAATTTTTATTATATTCCCTGGCCACCTGTGCCTGTTTCATATCAAGATTTGCATGACATAAAGGACAGGCAACAATAATGCAGTCTGCTTCAACATCCTCTGCAGTAAGAAGAATCTCATTTATAAGCCGAAAGGCAATTTTTGGCTGTGTCACTCCCAGTCCTGCCCCGCAGCACTCTACTTTATAAGGCCAGTAGATGGACCTGGCTCCTGTGGATTCAACCACTTTATCCATAATTGTGGGATTTTCCGTGTCTGGATCAAGGTCTGCCACATCCCTTGGCCGGGTCAGTAAACATCCGTAATAACTAACCGCTTTTAATGAGGTAAGGGGAGTAGTGATATTTTTTTTAATTTTCTCAAGGCTGACATCTTTAACGAAAAAATCTAAAATATGTCTGATGGTTATCTTCCGGTCATAATCTTTACCAGTGATTTCCTTGATTCGATCATTAAGGGCAGGCTCTTTTTCCAGTTCCTTCTCCACAAATTTAAGACGGCTGTAACATGCAGCGCATGGAGATAAAACCCGGTCAAACCCCTGAGATTCGGCAAGAGCAAGGACAGTATATGGAAGAGCCAGAGACAGATCTTCATTTGTTTGATGGGCAGGCGAAGCCCCGCAACAAATCCATTCTTCAATTTCCGGAATCTTTATATCCAGCTTTTTACAAACAGCCTTTGTTGATAGGTCAAATTCCTGAGCAGTGCCATGGGTTGAACATCCCGGATAATAACCTGTATTCATTTTAATCGTCATTAGTAATTTTAGATTTATTAAAAATATTTTCTACAGTGTTCAGTTCTTTTACCTTATTAGGGGTAATCACTAATTTCCCTCTGGTAAAAAGTTTTAAACCAAGGGAAGCATCCTGAAAGAAATGACCGCTTTTTATGTTGAAAAGCATGGCCAGTAAAGATTCATGAATTCTGCCCAGGGAATTTATCTGATTTAAGAAAATGTCATTGAATTTCGGGACTTCATGAACTCCCGGTTTATATCCTTCTTCACGGCATAGAACCCGCAAAGTATCCATAATTTTCGCAATGTCAATTCCTTTCGGACAACGTTCACTGCATGTCTCACATGAAGCGCACATCCAGATAGTCTTGGAATTTAAGATCATATCCTTAAAACCAAGCTGGATAAAACGCATAATCTGACTGGGTTTATGGGGCATATCGGAAGCTACTGGACAGCCTGCGGTACATTTTCCGCACTGGTAGCATTTATAAATATCTTCTTTGCTGAGATTAGAAATCTTTAAACCAAATTCTCTTATATTCTCAAGCTTTTCAGCCATATACAATCCTAAAATTAATCAATACAAAGATAAATATATAAAATATATATATTCCATATGTCAATATTTTTTTACATTTTCTTTAGAAAGAATCACATATTGTTAAATAATAAATACTACCATGCTAAAAATTCATAATCCATAACATAGATTATGAATTTTTTCCCTACATTTCGATCCTTTCTAGCCGGGAAATTCATTGGTTTTAAGGTTCTCATATC
>JAXHUS010000086.1:0-4463 GCA_034189305.1 Thermodesulfobacteriota bacterium
GAACAGCCGTCATGCATTGGAGTACTTAGCTCAGTTATACTTCGGGGCCTACGACTATAAGATTGAAGCTCAAAATGCTTCTTGGTCCGATCCAACAGGGTCCGGTTCTGAAGTTCCCCTTGCCTGTCTTATTGTTGCAACATGATCAACATTTACTGATAGGCGTGCCATTTATACCCTCCTTGACTTAAATAGTTGACGGTTTGAAGAGTTAGTTAAAGTTCTAAAACTCATCAACTCAAATATTATTTTTTATAAATTCTTCAAGTTCGTTAGCCAGCGTCTCTATCTCTTTTTTATCCTCTCCCTCCACCATAATCCTGAGCATTGGTTCCGTACCGGACATCCTGATTACAAGCCGGCCTTTTTTTTCAATGGTTTTTTCCATATTTTTTATATAGGACTGGACTTTTGGATGGGTCAGAATATTTCTGTTTTTCTCTTTTATGGGTATATTTAAGGAAAACTGGGGATAGGGAACCATTACTTTTGCTAATTCTGATAATTTAGTATCTTTTCGCCGCATAATTGCAAGAACTCTTAAAGCAGAAAGAATTCCATCTCCGGAGGTATTGTAATCCAAAAATATTAAATGACCCGATTTTTCCCCCCCTAAATTGTAGCCGCCTTTTATCATCTCCTCTACTACATATCTGTCGCCGACATTTGTTTTTATCACTTTACCCCCTTTTTCCTTAAGGCATATATCAAGTCCCATGTTACTCATTATTGTTGTTACTAAAGTTTTCTTTCGCAGTTTTCTTCTGGCCAACATGTCTCCAGCACAGATAGCCATAATATGGTCGCCGTCAATCTGTTTTCCGGTCTCATCCAAAAAGATTACCCTGTCCGCATCTCCGTCCAGGGCAATACCAAGATCCGCACCATGCTCTATTACCGCTTTACGGACAATCTCAGGATGCAGCGCCCCACAATTTAGATTTATATTTTCACCATCTGGTTTTACTCCGATAGATATCAAGTCGGCCCCCAATTCTTCAAAAACGGCCGGGGCTACCTTATATGCTGCTCCATGGGCACAGTCCAGGACAATCTTATATCCATCCAGAGTATATTGCTGAGGAAAAGTATTCTTTAAAAACATAATATAACGGCCGATTGCATCATCAATACGGATTGCCTTACCTATCTCATTTGTTGTTGTTTTTAGGGTTTTCCCAAATTTGTTTGAAAAAAATAATTTCTCAATAAATCCTTCATGCTCATCAGGAAGTTTAAAACCATTTCCGTTGAAAATTTTAATACCGTTATCATAATAAGGATTGTGGGATGCAGAAATAACTATGCCGGCACTTGCCCTCATACTTTTTGCCATAAAGGCAATGCCCGGAGTGGGGAGGGGGCCGACAAGCATTATATCAACTCCCATAGAACTTATACCCGCTGTTATAGCGTTTTCCAACATATACCCCGAGAGACGGGTATCCTTACCAATCAAAATCTTAGGTCGGGAGGTTATTTGCTTTTTACAAATATAAGCAATACACTTGCCCAACTTTAGCGCTGTTTCAACATTCATAGGCTCTTCGTTTGCTACTCCCCTTACCCCGTCAGTACCAAATAGCTTTTTCATTTTATTTCCCTTATTTTTTTATGAAAATTGAGAAATCAGAAGTCCGAACAAAGGCTTCAAGACTAATTGTTTCCATCCCCCTTTCTTCCGGCTTCTGTATTCTTTTTAATGCCCGTCGTAGCCACAGGTCTTGCAGGTTATTTATGGGATGAAACTTACACCATACTTTAAGTGCAATATTTTATTTTATCAGCCATTTTGATATAAGGAAGCATCTTTTTTACATCATGTATCCTGACGAAATTCGCTCCATTTAAAATGGCGGCTACCAGAGTTGCACCAGTACCCTCATCAATTTTATCCTGACCCAGTAATTTTCTAATAAAAGACTTGCGGGAGGTTCCTACCAGTATTGGTTTGTCAAATATCATAAATTTTGTAAGTTCTTTTAAAAGCAAAAAATTATCACTGTCTTGTGATTTTCCGAAACCAATGCCGGGATCTATGACGATCCTGTCCGATTCAATCCCCACATCTTCCGCCCTTTTTATTGAATTATGTAGGAATTCTTTTATTTCCCCTGTAAGGTCATCGTATGATATAGTTTGTTGCATTGTTTTTGGGGTACCCTTCATATGCATTAAAATTACCGGGGCCTTAAAGCGTGCTGCAACATACCCCATATCGGGATCAAACCTTAAAGCACTTATATCATTTACTATTTCTGCGCCTGCTTCTAAAGCAGCTTTCGCAACTTCAGACTTATAAGTATCCACGGAAATGGGAATTTTAAGTTTTCCGGTCAGTCTTTTTATTACAGGAAGTATCCTTTCTTTTTCTTCTTCTGTAGATACAGGAACAGCGCCTGGCCGGGTAGATTCACCGCCAATATCCAGAATATCTGCACCGTCATTCTGTAATTTTAAGGCGTGTTCTACCGCATTTTCAGGATCTTGAAATTCTCCTCCGTCGGAAAAAGAGTCGGGAGTTATATTTAAAATGCCCATTATATATGTTCTCTTCGACAGATCAAAAACCTTAGAACGGCAGACAAAAAAGAATGATTTCATGCCGAAGTAGCCTCTGTATCCTCTGTTTTGAGCTTCTTCCCCGTTTCTTTCTTTTCCGCTTTGTCGCTTAATTCTTTCAGTTCACCTTTTCCTTTCTTTACAATCATATCAATTTCCGCTCCGTCTAAACTCTCTTTTTCCAGAAGATTCTGGGCAAGACTATGGATGATATCGATGTTTTCTTCCAATAGTTTTTTTACACGCTTATAATTTTCTCCTACAATCCTGCTCACCTCTTTATCGATTATTACTGCGGTATTTTCACTGTAATCCCTGTGTTGTGCAAACTCCCTGCCTAAGAATATCTGCTCATCTTTCTTGCCAAAGGTAAGAGGGCCCAGTTTTTCACTCATTCCCCATTCGCATGTCATTTTCCTTGCAAGTTCAGTCGATCTTTCCAGGTCGCTTCCTGATCCTGTTGTAAAATCTTTTAAAACCAATTCTTCAGCAGCTCTCCCCCCCAACAGGATTGCAATGCTGTTCATAAGATATTCCCTTGGATACGTATGTTTCTCATCAATAGGCAATTGTTGAGTCACTCCCAGGGCTCTCCCCCTTGGTATAATCGTAACTTTGTGAATTGGATCCGTATTGGGAATTAATTTAGCTACTAAAGTATGGCCTGCTTCATGATAAGCAGTATTTCTTTTCTCTTCCGGGCTGATTATCATACTTTTGCGTTCTACCCCCATAAGTACCTTGTCCTTTGCCTGTTCAAAATCTTCCATTTCAATATGTTTTTTTTCTACCCTGGCGGCAAGAAGGGCAGCTTCATTCACCAGGTTTTCCAGATCCGCTCCGCAAAAACCGGGCGTACCCCTTGCAATTATTGCCATGTCCACATCGGGTGCAAGAGGAGAATTCTTTGAATGTACTCTTAAAATACCTTCCCTTCCTTTTATATCGGGAATAGGCACTATAACCTCTCTATCGAATCTTCCCGGCCTCAGCAATGCAGGATCTAAAACATCGGGTCTATTTGTAGCCGCAATAAGAATGACTCCCTCACTGGACTCAAATCCATCCATTTCCACAAGAAGTTGATTTAAGGTCTGTTCCCTCTCATCATGTCCCCCACCCAGGCCGGCCCCCCTGTGCCTCCCAACTGCATCAATCTCATCAATAAAAATTATACAGGGAGCATTTTTTTTACCTTGAATAAAAAGGTCTCTAACCCTGGAAGCCCCCACTCCTACAAACATTTCAACAAAATCTGATCCACTAATACTAAAAAAAGGCACTCCAGCCTCTCCTGCAATTGCTCTGGCAAGAAGTGTTTTGCCGGTTCCAGGCGGCCCCATAAGAAGCATCCCTTTTGGTATCCGTCCCCCTAAACTGGTAAATTTTTTTGGGTTTTTTAAAAATTCAATTATCTCTTCGAGTTCATTCTTTGCCTCATCAATCCCGGCTACATCCTCAAAAGTCACTTTTTTAGAGGTATCTGATAAAAGACGCGCCTTACTTTTCCCAAAAGACATAACCTTACCACCCCCCATCTGCACCTGCCTCATAAAGAAAATCCAGACCCCTATTAGAAGTAATATGGGAAACCATGAGGCAAGAAGTGTTAAATACCAGGGGGATTGGTCTTCAGGTTTAACAATTATCCTGACCCCTTTTTCTCTTAAAAGCTTATAAATTCCCTGGTCTTTTAATGCAATTGTCCTGAATCTCCTTCCATCAGAGTATTTCCCTACAATATTATCACCTCGAATTGTTACCTCGGTAATAATACCCTCCTCTACGGCAAACAAAAAATCACTAAAGACTATCTCTTCCGCTGGGGGTGTCGGTTGATTAAAAAGGTTGAAAATAAGAATTATTGTTATACTTACTGCAAGCCATAGGGTGAGATTTTT
>JAXHUS010000087.1:0-2082 GCA_034189305.1 Thermodesulfobacteriota bacterium
CTGCCATGAAAGTATATTCGAAAAATTTAAGCAAACCGTTCATTACAGGATAAATAAGTTTGAGACTCATGGCATTCCTGTTGGGTGTGAGTCCTGTCATGGTCCGGGAAGCCGCCATGTGGAAAGTAAAGGTAACCCTCAACTCATTATAGATTTTTCTCATCTAAGTTCGGCCCGATCTTCATCCGCCTGCCTTCGTTGTCATAAACGATGGCCTTTTTATTTATGGAGGGAGAATATTCATGCAGTAAATAACATAGGCTGTTTAAATTGCCATGCATCCCACGGAAAAAAAAGCAGGAACATGCTTTTCAAAAAGGACCCCGCCCTCTGTTTTGAATGTCATCCAAAAAATAAGGTTCAATCAATGTTCCCTTCCCATCACCCCATAATTGAGGGGAAAATGAATTGTAGCAGTTGTCATAACATTCACAGTTCAAATAATACCTGCCTGCAAGAAGACACCGTCAACCAGCTTTGTTTAAAGTGTCACTGGGAGTATGAAGGGCCCTTTGTTTTTGAACATGATCCGGTAGTTGAGAGCTGTACACTATGCCATGATGTCCATGGAAGTCCGAACAACAATCTGTTGAATCAAAGCGAGCCCTTTATCTGTCTACGGTGTCATAGAGGACACAGGGATAAAGATTTACCGTATGACCACCCCCCGGGAGCTAATTTTATGGAAAAGTGCACCCACTGTCACGATCAGGTTCATGGATCTGATATGCCGTCTCAAATGGGCGGAAGAGGACTTACCCGGTAAGATGATATTAAAAAGAATCCTTCTATATTCCGGGTTGCTCCTTTTTATATTGTCCGGCAAATTTATCCTTGCAGAGGAGAAAGATTTTACATGGGATATATCCAATGGATTTCATGAAAAATTTTGCAAAGGAAATGAAAATGAGGTTTTAGAATATGAGACTTCTGCCTCAGGTTTTGAAACTTCTTTTTTCATTAACGGGGCTATGGGAGGAAACTATATGGATTTAAAGGGAGAATATAAAGATAGAGATGAACAGCAGTATTTCCTTATGACTGAAAAGGAAAGGATTTTAAATATTGAAACAAAATATAAAAGGTATATTCATAGAATTGATCACGATGACCTTTCCCAATATAAAAGTTTATGGGATTTTGATAAAGATGAAGAAAATATCTTAACGTTGGAGGAAAAAGAGATGGAAAGTAATCTGAGATTTCCTCTTTTACCATGGTTAAAATTGATCATGGGAATAAAAGATGTGGAAAAAAGGGGATGTCGGCAGGCCACAACCGTAAGAAAAAATAATTCCTGTACTGCCTGTCATGTGACTTCAAAAAATAAAAGGGTTGATTCCAGGGCGACAAATTTTTCCATTTGCGGTGATATATCCAACTCTTACGCTTCGATAAATTACACCCACACTCAGCAGAAAAGTAAAGATAATGCCCCTTCTCCGTTAGCATTTTATGTAA
Source organism: Thermodesulfobacteriota bacterium (assembly GCA_034189305.1). Taxonomy (GTDB): domain Bacteria; phylum Desulfobacterota; class WTBG01; order JAXHUS01; family JAXHUS01; genus JAXHUS01. Next base: position 1,462 of record JAXHUS010000087.1, read on the forward strand.
ATACATTTGACGCATTTCCTCATCCGGGATTTTATCCATACAGTAAAACTCCATCCATACAAAAAAGAGAAGATCAGATTAAAACCCATGTGAAGTTTTCGAACCATTTTACAATTTATGCCGCGCATCTTGACGCAAAAGCAAAAAACTCATTCATTGATAAAGAAAAACGGTTTAAAAACACCAGTATAAGATTGACAGGCACTTTCTTAAATAAATTTATCTTCAACTGCTGTTACAGTAGTTTTAAGCAGAATAATGAGGTGGAAGAGGCTGTGGACAAAAATGTAAAAAGGGCTGTTTTTGATTTTAGGGGTCTATTTTTGAAAAGATTATCACTGAAGGGGGGATTTAACTGGGAGGAAACGGAACGACGTCATTCCTATCCAGGATCCACCGTTAAAAAGACATATTTTTCTTCAATTTCCTGTAAAGTGGATAGAAAAAACAGGTTGACCCTTAAATATAAACGGGAACAATGGGATGAACCCTTTTCAAATGTTTATGAAAATCCTTTCGAATTAGCCATAACAAATATCCCAAAGGAAAAAAATGAAATTTCCCTGCAGGGGTATTATTCTCCCAGATTTAATTTATGGTTTCTTTATAGTCTTTTAATAA
>JAXHUS010000088.1:0-6907 GCA_034189305.1 Thermodesulfobacteriota bacterium
CAAAAACCTTAGAGGAAGATATTCGGGAAAAAACAACGGTAAGATTGATTATAGAGGTAAATACACCCGGGACATTACCAAGGGATGATGTGAAATCGAAAAGAATCATTCGGGAATAATTAATATTATCATTCATAATTCCCTGAATTAAGTAAAAAGTTTTGTAAAGTAGCGTAAGGAACATTGCTTTTAGTGTAAAAAATTAAGAAAATTTTGGAGGAATTACATGACAATATTAAAAGAAGGGAATGAAAAAAATGTTTTGAAGATATCGGATACTACTTTCAGAGATGGGCATCAGTCTTCCCTTGCCACCAGGATGAGAACAGAAGATATGCTGCCTATAGCGGAAGGGATGGATGAGGTCGGCTTTTATTCAATGGAAGTCTGGGGCGGAGCTACCTTTGATGTGTGCACCAGATTTTTAAATGAAGATCCGTGGGAAAGGGTTCGCACTTTAAAAAAATATATGCCCAGAACAAAGTTCTCCATGTTGTTAAGGGGACAGAATCTTGTCGGTTATCGTAACTATGCCGACGATGTTGTAAAGGAGTTTGTTTACAAAGCAGCGGAAGTAGGAATTGATATATTCAGAGTTTTTGATGCCCTGAATGATGAAAGAAATTTCGAGACTGCTTTTTCAGCATTAAAGGAATGCAAAAAGCATATACAGGCTACTATTTGCTATTCTCTTACGGAAAGAACCCTTGGGGGTCCGGTATTCAACATAGACTATTTTGTAAAAAAGGCGCTTCTTCTGCAGGATATGGAGGCGGATTCCCTTTGTATAAAAGATATGGCAGGTCTTATTTCTCCATATGATGCATATGAACTTATAAAAGTCCTCAAAGAGAAAATTGATATTCCGATTCAGCTCCATACACATTATACCAGCGGTATGGCTTCCATGACTTATATGAAAGCAATAGAAGCAGGGGTTGACATTGTAGATTGCAGCCTTGCTCCCTTTGCCCTCCGATCCTCCCAGCCGGCGGTCGAACCTATAGTTGTCGCTCTGATGAATACATCCAGGGATACCGGTCTTGATTTAAACCTGCTTTTCAGACTTGGCGAACATATAGAAAAAATTGCTCCCAAATATAGAGATTTTTTGAATTTAACAAAGATGGCGGCAATTGATACAGGAGTACTCTTGCATCAAATACCCGGTGGCATGATCACAAATTTAGTTTCCCAGTTAAAACAGGCGGATGCTCTGGATAGAATAGATGATGTTTATGCGGAAATTCCAAAAACAAGGAAAGAGCTGGGTTATCCGCCCCTAGTTACTCCCACAAGTCAGATTGTCGGAATCCAAGCAGTCCAGAATGTCCTTTTTGGCCGTTATAAAATGGTTTCCGATCAGGTTAAAGATTATGCGTATGGGCTTTACGGAAAGACCCCGGTTCCTATGGATAAAGATGTTCAAAAAGATATCCTTAAAGGATATGAAAGGGGCGAGGAACCAATAACCTGCAGGGCTGCTGATGTTTTAGAACCCGAACTGAAAGAAGCGAAAGAAAAGACAAAGGGAGTTGCAAAGGATATGGGTGACGTTTTAATTTATGCCCTTTATCCTACAACGGGCATGAAGTTTTTACGATGGAAATACGGACTTGAAGAACCTCCGGAAAGTGTAAAACCAAAGACATTGGAAGAGGTAAAAAGAGAAGACGAGATTGTAAAAAAAGCCCTTGCAGGAGAACTGATGGAAAAGAAAGAAAAAGTGGCTCCTCCAAAGGGACCGGGGTCCCGTATTTTTAATGTTTTTGTGGATGATGAATACTTTGAAGTGGCGGTTGAAGAGCAAAATATGATGCCGGCCTTTGCGGATGCAGTGCAGGGAATCCAGCCAGCCGGCCCTTCCCCGTCTAAAAAAATACCGGCACCCGGGCAAAATATTAAAGATAAGGAGGAAATATTTGAAGGCGGAACTGCACTAAAGTCGCCTATGCCGGGAATTATTATTCGATATGAAGTAAAAGAAGGAGATGAAGTAAAAGAAGGAGATACCCTGGTAATTCTTGAAGCTATGAAAATGGAAAATACCCTTGCTTCTGAAGTTAGTGGAAAAATAAAAAAGATCCCTTTTAAAGATGGTGATTCCGTTGAAAAAGGAGATGTCCTTATTGTGTTTGAATAAAATTAATAGTGTAACAGTTCCCTGGGGGTGGTTGTTAGAGTTAGGGGAAAAGGCTTTATATCACATGAATTATTGAAATTTGATCTGGTGAAAAAGTTTAATGGCTAATAAAGTTTTAAAAAAAAAGGCTTAACCGGCAACTGTTCATCGATCCCTTTGTACTGTTACGATAATAGGTTTCAGGCCGTCCAGATAGAGTTATAAATTCGCATCTATTTTTACTGCTTCTTTCTATGCCTTTTAAAAAATCGCTAATCCGATTTTAAATTTTATAGTTTTCTGTTAAAATACATATCTATATATTATCCCTTTCTTTTTTTTAATTTTTTTCTTTATGATCCAACGTTTATCGTAAGAAAGGGCAGTATTCTATTATCTTTTCCGTTACAAGTATTAAAATTTAAGATTTTAATTAATATTATAAATTGTAAAAGTTGAATCAAATATTTTTTTAACCGGGGATGAAGCATGCTAATGAAAAAATCAAAGAAGGGTGAATCACACAAATGGAGAACTGCGATATGCTTATTTTTAAAATGTTCTGCAAGCATCACTCAAAGCAAGTACAGAGGATTCACGCTGATTGAACTGATAGTTGTTGTAGCTATCATTGGCATCCTTTCCGCATTTGTTGTACCTGCCTTTGTATCATACCATGAAAAATCAAAGAAAAGGGAATTCCCATTGGCGGAACATATCAAATCATCAGTCAGTAAAGACCACAAAACGGCTGTAAAAAGGACTAAAACAGAACCTCCTTCAGTTATGCCGGTGACCGAGTCGGCAGATGTGGAAGTTAAGCTTGTTGCCAGTCATTATCTTCATGGATTGAAGGTCTATACCCTTTTTGATGCTGACTTTAAGGGCAGGTTCGTTTTTAGGAACAATAGCAGTGAAAAAGACCTTATAAAGCTTGTTTTTCCATTTCCTGCAGGAACGACCCAGGCAAGGAATGTCTCATTAAAATGTATTGACCCGTCGGATAAGTTTACCGAACCTGCCGGAGTTATTTATACACTGACAGGGATAAAATGGATAGGGGCGCTCCCCAGGGGAAAATACCTTACAGTGGAAGTAACTTACGGAGCACAGGGATATGACAGATATGTGTATGAAGGCCCAGGGACCGGCCGAGCCGGTTCTTTCAGGTTGACACTGTTGCTTGAAGGTGTTACTTCGGAATTCATTGGGGCTGAAACCCTGCAACCAAGTGAAATAAAGCCCGGTTATCTTTTGTGGGATTATGATAATCTTGTTACGGACCGAAAAGTCATAGTAGAGCTTCCGGGGGCCATGAGTCCCATTGGCAGGATTATCCTCTTTTCTCAGTTAGCCGGTCTGGCGGTTTTAATCTTCGGCCTTGGTTTCCTGTACTTAAGCGAGATGAAACAGCCTGGCCGTCTGGATGATTTTCACTGGGGAGACTTCCTGCTTCTGGCCATGAACTACTTCTTATTCTTTGTAATTTTCATGATCCTGAGTTTGGGCGGTGAGATTAAAACATGGCTTTCAATGGTTTTTTCAGCACTTCTTTCCCTTCCCCTTTTGATGATACACGTGTGGCGTATTCTGGACAGGTCCTTTGCATTTACAAGGGTTCTCCCTTTGACGGTTTTTACCCTTGCCATAGTAATCAGCGGGGTATACGGCGGTGAATATCGTAAATATATATTTATTGGTCTCACAGTAGCAGCAGTTGCCCTCATAACCTTGACTTACAGGGTATGGCTGGAAAAAAGGAAAAGGTATGGTGAAGATAAGAAACGGCAGGCGGAGGAACAGAAACAGAAGGATATAGAAAGACTGGAAAAAGAAGAACAGGAAAAAAAATATGCAGAGAAACGACATGCAATAGAGAAAAAATCCAGAAATGCTGTTGAGGAATTCGGAAGGCGATGGAGAAATGCCGAAGAGCTTGCTGCTGAATTGAAAATGCTCCTGGAATATGGAAATACTGAAAAAGAGACTGAGACACACAGATTGATGGAGAAAAAACTCCTTCAACTATCGGACTTAAACACGGCATATAAAAACATTAAGTCCAAATTGACCGAACTTTCAAAAATAAGTGACGATGCGGATCACATATCCTCCTGTTCCGACATTGAGAGGGAAAGTATTCAGCATCGTCATAAACTCGAAATGTTAATAAAAACATTGCGTGAATCTGTGGAAGGGTTGAAGCACTTACAGGAGAAGGTTAAGATTAAATCTGGGAAAAAGGATGATTTGCTTTGTTGCATTTCCTGTGGGGCAGCCAGTCCCCCATCAATTTATTGTCCCCGGTGCGGCGTCCTTCGCCCCCTGGATCTAAAATGCAAAAGTTGTGGTGAGGTTTATCGATTCCCTATTCACTTCATAGCTCGGGAAAAGACTCATGAACCGATACACTGTATGGTCTGTGGGCAAAGGTTTGATAGTATAGTAAAGGAACAACCGGCAAAAGCTTAATATTAAAGTAAGACAGTAACCTTTCAATATGATTATATATCTGAACAGGTAATCCCAAAAATTGCTTAAGCTATTTTTGTTAAATTAAAAATTCAAATCGCAAAATGCAAAAGAAGGGCAAGGTGCATGGTTTTTATTACCCCTATACCTTAAACCTTTCACCTTATACCTTAATCCTGATAGCAAAGAATAAAAAGTGAAATTAAAATTTCCCATATTCCTTTTGTCCTTTACATTTTTGCGTTGCCTGAAAAATTCAAAGGCATTTTTTTGGTTAATGCATTCAGCCAGCACCGTAAGCCGATGTTTAAGTGAAGGTAAAAGCTAATAGGGAATTCTTGAAAGTAGCTTTGTATATAATGAAGATTGCTGATAGCTTTACAGTAAAATCATCTGTTAAGAAAAGCTGGGATTTTTTATTTGACCCAGAGAATCTTATTTCCTGTATCCCAGGTTGTGAAAAGGTAGTGAGGATTGATCAAAATAATTATATAAGTACTGTTAAAATAAAGGTGGGTTATATACCGGCAAAATTTAAGATAAAGACTACTATAACTGAAATTAATGCGCCTACTCATCTCTCTTTTATTTGCAGGGGAGAGGATAAAGGGAAAGCCGGTTTTGTAAGTATGGATAGTATTTTGCATTTAAAACCCCTGTCAGGGGATATGACCGAGATTGCTTATACGTCCGACTTAAATGTGGTAGGGAGGCTGTCAACATTCGGAGATAGGATTATAAAGGCAAAGGTAAAACAGCTTGGGGAAAAATTTAAGGAAGAGATTAAGTTTAAATTGGAAAGGGGGTGAAAGATATGAGGAATTTCGATTATTTTAAACCGGGAAAAATTACAGATGCCTGCTCATTGCTGTCCAAATACGGAGAAAAGGCTAAAATAATTGCCGGGGGCCAATCATTACTAATTTTGATGAAGGAAAAAATAGTATGTCCATCATGTCTTGTCGATATTACAGAAATCCCAAATTTAGATTACATTCAATATGATAATAAAGGAGGACTCCGGATCGGAGCCCTGACAACTCATCGGGAGATTGAATCTTCTTCATTAATTAAGGAAAGATTTAATGTATTATCCGAAGTAGAAAAGGCAATTGCGTCTATTCAAATCAGAAATGTTGGAACTATAGGAGGTAATCTTTGCCATGGAGATCCGTGTGGAGATTTAGCGCCCCTTCTTATTGGATTAGAAGCACAGGTAAAACTTACAGGTTTTGAAAGTGAAAGGCTTGTTCCCCTGGAAGACTTTTTTACAGATTATTACGAAACAGTACTAAAGGAAGATGAAATCTTAGCAGAAATTCAGATTCCGTCTTTATTATTATCTGGCGGGCAGTGGTATAGTAAATGCAGTCCCAGAGAAACAGACCCGGCTATAGTTGGAGTTGCGGTGGTAGCAAGTTTAGAATCGCCGGATGGAATATGTCGGAAAATAAGGATAGTTATTGGAGGTGCGGGACCGGTTCCCTTAAGATCTAAAAAGGCTGAAAAGCGAATAGAAGGAAACAGACTGGATGAGAAGCTGATTGAGGAAGCAGCAAAAATCGTAAAAGAAGAGGTAGCCCCTGTATCTGATATTCGTGGCACGGAAGAATATAAAAGAGAAATGGTAGAATTATTAACAAAAGAAGGTATAACCGGGGCTTTAGAAAAGGTAAAAAAGTAAGAATGGGAGGTGATGACAGTGAAGAAAAAGAATATAAAGTTAAATGTAAATGGAGCATTTTATGAAATGGAGATAGAGTCCAGAATTACATTGGCAGAGTTTTTAAGGGAAAAGCTTTTTCTTACAGGTACAAAAATAGGATGTGAAAGTGGAGTATGTGGCGCCTGTACAGTAATTCTTGACGGGAAGGCGGTAAAATCATGCCTTATTCTTGCTGTAAAGGCTGACGGCAAAGAGGTTTTAACTATAGAAGGCCTGGGTTTGGAAGCTGACAACCTTCATCCGATACAGGAATCCTTCATTAAAAATGGAGCTATACAGTGTGGTTTTTGTACACCAGGTATGATTCTTTCGGCAAAAGCCTTACTTGATGAAAGTCCGGAACCCAATGAAGAGGATATAAAGGCCGCCCTTGCAGGGAATCTATGTCGCTGTACCGGATATGTGAAGACTATAAAGGCAGTCCTGGACGTAACATAAATTAAAACACAAGGAGGTGAGGAAAATGGAAAGGTTTTCAGTTGTAGGAAAGAGTTTACCTAAGACGGATGGTGTAAGGAAAGCAACCGGTAACTCCATTTATGGCCCGGATGTAAATCTTCCCAATATGTTATTCGGGAAGATATTAG
>JAXHUS010000089.1:0-14134 GCA_034189305.1 Thermodesulfobacteriota bacterium
TAAACCAGTGTCTCTACCAGTTTCACCTCGCGATTACTGAACCTCAGCCTGTTCAAAATAACAGATGCCATAATAGCGCCCTGCTTTGTATGTCCCAGATTACAAGGATCATGATATGCCGCCCTTAATTCAACTTTATTATTAAATTTTAATTTCTCTTCATTCAAAAGAGGACTTATAAATTCAGTTATGTGAAGAACATTAAATTCCATATCTTCTGTGGATTTTTTGAGGAGTTTCGGATAATCTACCTTTAAGGTTTTATAACACTCTGCACAGCTTGTAATTATCCTTTGAATTCCTGATTTTTTAAATAAATCCAGATTTTGTTCCACTATTTTTCTTCCATTTTCTACCTGACCTGTTGCGATTAGAGGATGACCACAACAGCACTCATCATTACCTAAAACTTTATAATGAGTGCCTGCGGCATCTAAAATCTTTATGGTAGACTTGACGATTCCCTGATTTTGAAAAGAAGCATTACAGCCTGTAAAATAGATTGTATCCGCATTTTCTTTGGATTGGACTTCATTTGATACCCAGTTTCGCTCTTCCTGGGAAGCGTCATAATAGTTTCCGCTATTTAAAATATGTTCTGTAATCTTTTTATGGGCTGGCATAGGGCCTGCACCATCTTCTACACATTTATTCCTTAAACCCTCAAGGACCATAATGGGCTCAAGATCTAAATTCCTTTTACACCCCGCATCGCATGCACCGCAAAGATTGCATGCATAGATGACTTTTAAAAGTTCCGGCGTATAGGTAAGCCTTTCATCCATTACTGCAACAGCGATCTTTTCTCTTCCGTAGGCGGCATACGCATCAAATTGATATCTGCTGTAACTTGGGCATTTTGTCATGTAATTTACCCCGGGCATATATATGTGGTCTACCCATACACATCCTTTACATCCTATACACTTTTCTGCATCATACCGATAATCTTCTAATTTTACCGACATTTTTCACCCCTTTTTATTACACTAAAAACATAAATTCCCCGGACACAAAATGTTGTTCGGATCGAATATATTCTTAACTGTCTTTAGAACCATGGTATAATCATAAGCCTTATTGTACACATAATCAGAAATAATACCGTACGGTCTTGTAAAATATGCATCCTGTGATAACAAAATTTTTACAGCTTCCATATCCAATGCCTTTATCCTTTCCAATTCTTCCAAGTTTTCGCGATTATAGAAAAAATTAAATTCTAAGTGGCAGGCTCTTGCATTATCAATGGGCTGGAGATAACAACCTATATCGTTGGCTGGATATTCATGTCTCCCTGCTATTTCTCTTATGGTATCGACAAAAGCCGGGGTTTTTTCAGGTTTGGTTATAAAAAATATGGAATGGCATGTTCCCTTTAGACGATTCTTCCAGTAAGAAGCATCAGAACTCCAAGGTTTTCTTAATAATTGCGGTAATTTTCTTTCGATCCCCCCTAAACCCGGAAGAGATGAGAGTAATTCCAAACCGGGAAACTCTTTACATACCTCCCTTAACGCTTTTTCCTCATATGCAATTTTTTCTTCCGGCCGTCTCTTAAGCCCACTTAAAACAATAACGAATGTCCACTGACATAATGTATTCTTTAATTCATTAAGATCATCCGTGTTATCACTTCCCAGCAAAAGAGAATAATTTTGGTTGTTTACAAGAAAGCATTCATTGCCGATCTTTAATCGCTGGATACGGTAAAGGGGTTCAACGGCATCTTTAAGAGATGTAAAAGTCATAAAGAAAACTTTATCCAGGGTGGGCAAGTATTCTATTTTAACATTCATCCATGTTACGATACCCATAGTTCCCTGAGCCCCCTGAGGGAGTCTACCAAAATCCATAGATCCTGGACCCAATGGATTTGCACCTTCAGCAAATGTATCCGGAAAATTAGGAACACTTGCCGAACCTGTACGAAAAATTTCACCATTTGGCCAGACAATTTCCATACTCAGTATTGGCTCGGCAATTTCAAAAATCGGTATTAAAGGAACTTCTCTTTCTAAATAATCGGAAACTACTGATCTTGATGAATGGGGCAGAAGGGGAATTAAAGAGAATAATCCTTTTTTACTGAGCTCATTCTGCAATTGGCCCCAGGTTACACCAGGTTCTATTCTGGCTTTACGGTTTATCTCATCAATTTCTATAATTTTATTCATCCGGGTTAAATCAAGGACAATTCCGCCCTGATGAGGTATGGTGGCGCCATAAAAATGTACAGATGAACTTACAGGAATAACAGGGATTTTTTCTTCGTTTGCAAGACTAACTATGTTTTGAACTTCGGATGTACTTTTAGCCCGTACTACATAGTTTGGCATCCTTGGGTCTGCCAGGCTGAAGTCTTTTGAATAAACTTCCAAGTCTTTTAATTCATCAGAAACCCTTTCTTTGCTGACAATTTGCTCTAATTTCTGTTTTATATTCATAGTAAACTAAAAGCCCTCCTATTGTTTGATTTACTAAACCCTTGTTATACTTTAAAGATAAATATTACTGTGTTTTTTAGGAGCTTGAGGCAGGGCCTTTTTTCCCATCCAGAGTTTTAATGCCTGTATAATTTTCATTCTGGTATCCTCAGGATTTATTATATCTTCTACATACCCTCTTCCTGCCACAAAAAAAGGTGTGTAATATTTCTCGTAATACATCTCAACTGCCTCTTTTCTTACATCTTCACCGTATTTATTTGGGGGATATATTACATTTACAACTGCCTCTGGAGTCAGTGCAACGGAAACTGCCGTTGGCCATACAAAAACAATATCCGCCCCCATTTGTTTTGAAGCCATAGTTGCCCATCCTCCTGCAAAAGCTTTGCGTATAACCACAGAAATTTTGGGAATTGTGGCCTCATTAAAGGCATGTAAGTGCTTTGATCCCTCTTTTACTACTCCTCCATGCTCCTGCTCAACTCCAGGCATATATGCCGGATTATCTACAAGTGAAATCAGTGGAATGTTGAAACAATCACAGAATCTTATAAACCGTGCAAATTTTGCAGCGGATTTAAAATCAAGGGTTCCACCCATAAAAATAGGCTGATTTGCCTGAATTCCTACTGGAATACCATTAAATCTCGCAAATCCAATAATGGCATTTTTTGCATATTTATTTTTAAGTTCAAGAAACTCTCCGTTATCAACTATCTCTTTAATAACTTTATACATATCATAACTTTTTGTTGGCCTTGCAGGGACAATTTCTAAAAGTCTATTACACTTACGGTCAGGGCTGTCGGTAGTGTCAAGGACTGGAAGAGGGGATTCATAACTTGAGGGTAAATAACTTAATATATTCTTGCATACCTCTAAAGCTTCCCCATCATTATCCACCTCAATATCGGCAACGCCTGTGACTTCAGAATGCACCTTGCTGCCTCCAAGCTCTTCAATAGTGGTATCATAACCCAGGGCAGTTTTAATAGATGCAGGACCTCCTATATACATCTGGCTTGTACCCTTTACCATTATAATAATATCTGTTAAGGCCGGTAGATACCCCTGCCCGCCGCCACAGGGCCCCATTATTAAAGATATTTGAGGAATAGAACCAGAAGCTTTAATAATAGCACTCATTGATCTTCCATATCCCATTTCACCAGCTTCCACAGCCTCCTGAAGCCTGATTCCTCCGGAATCCTGAATGCCAATCTGGGGAACTCGCATCTGTAATGCATATCTCTGTATTAACTCCTGAACTTTAAATCCGTGCATTTCTGCCATAGTTCCCCCGGTACTTGTAAAATCCTGAGACCATACACACACCGTTCTGCCATTTGTCTCACCAAAACCCACTACCACGCCTTCCGCTGCAATCTCTTTTTTATCCATACCAAAATCAGTTTGCCTGTGTCTTATAAAAGGATATATTTCTACAAATGTTCCTGGATCCAGAAACTTTCCTATCCGTTCCCGTGCAGTAAGCAATCCCTTTTTATGATGCCTTTCAACTGCCTTTGGACCTCCCTGAGACAAAATCTTTTTTTTGTGTTGTTCAAGGTCAAGTAACATCTCATCCCATGTAAGTCTCTCCACAACCATGACTAATCCTCCTATTTTTGAACGTGCTCAATAAAATGTTGAAAATTCAAAATCACACTATCAGAACCTATATTAACTAAACACGAACCGTTATCCGTTGCCTTTCAGTTATTGTTAAATAAAGGGGAAACAGTGAACTTTTACTTATCTTCTAAATCATACTGCTTTGAATTTTAAATTTCTTTCATTCAGATTTGTTTAGTATTTCGTATTGAAAGCTCAGTATTTACAAATCTCCTAACTCACCGAGTAATAATGTGTAAATTTTTAATAACCTCAATGACCTACGGTCATAACAGGCATGAAAAAAGAATACAGAAGTCGGAATTCAAGGGGAGATAGGAATAATCTAAAATCATTTAATTATTTTACAAACCCTTTACTCTGACTTCTGAATTCTCTATTTTTACCTGAAACTATGGTTTTTATTCCCTTTTAAGTCCATTTAAATTTTAAATCTTTCCATTTTTGCGGCTCGTGAAAAGCGCCTTCTACCACCCGGCCCAGCATAGAAAGGAGGTACAGAATACCTTTATATCCCATGGAAGGATACGGTATAAAATTGAAATGACCCAGTATGGTTTGCATCCCGGCAAGACTCAGATGAGCTATGCCTTCACCTTCGAACAGCATCTTTTCCTGATTCCTTCCAACGGCAAATTCTATGGGCCTTGACCTTATTGCTTCTAAAACCTGGATATATAGAGGATTTTCTAAAATGATAGGTTCAAAATCCTTCTTTAATTCTGTTAATATACCCTTTGCCCTTTCAATTGAGTTTTCAGTTTCGTCATAAAGGACAATAATCTCTGGAAAAGTAGCCAGATCATAATATAGAAAATTTGCAAATGAAGCGGCCCAGGGGGCAGGGCCGGCCACCACAACTCTTTTATTGGAAACCCAATTCATAACCCAGGTTGCGTTATACCAGAAATTCAGATTTCTAAGCCCCTTTCTTTCTCTTTTTAAAACTTCTTCTGCCTTCTTTCTCAATCCAAATTCTTCAGCAACTGCAAAATACCACTCCTCTGTATTTGCAATTCCGATAGGTAAAGGAATATCAAACCCAATCCTTTTTATGTCATGGGCATCTTCATAATCATTAAAATCAGGAAGGTTTTCGTATGTAAGATATAAATTTCTTTTTGCATGATTGAATTTTACAATATCTTCTAAAGAGGTATTCTGCGTAAGAACACAATTAATTTTCAGGCCCATTTCGGTTAATAGCCTTTTAATCTCGTCAAGATCAAATACCCAATCAGAAGAACCCATCAAAAATGGTGCAATTAGATTTACACTTTTATCATCCGGGTTTTCTACATCTCTGGCAAATCTCTTTAATGTTTCAGTAAATACCATGTCGACACCTGTCGCAGCAAGACCTCTATAACCTCCTGAATCAATATTAATAATGGGAATATCGCTTTCAAATTCATACTTAGCAATAACACTTTCAATTGGATCAGAAATTAGAGAACCGCTGCAGGCTTGAAGAATATACAATACTTTAGGTTTCCATGATTTCAGTCCCCAACCTACAGATTCATCAAGTTTTTTAATGCCACCGAAGATAATATCATCCTCAAGGATAACATCAGATATTACCGGAACGTAATTGACTATAGCGTGGTCGGACCTCATCCAACGGCATACCCAACCGCAACCGGGTGAACCATGAACAATAATTCCGCAATCTTTAAGACCGCTACATGCAAGAGCCGCCCCGGCCAGGGCACAATATTGAAAAGTATCCTGACATACGGTGTTTTCGTTATAACTTGTGCATGGTTTTTCTATCTCTTGCATTTTATTCCCACAAGGTTTTTCTATCTCCTGCATTTTATTCCTCACCTGTCTTTATATTTATGCTTCTTTTAGTAAAGCTCCCACCCTGGCATCAAGGATCGGCTTTTTCTTTCTTCTGGCCATCTTATTTACGTCAATGATATCCCTGGCAAATCTTGCTGCACCTCTAAACCCGGCTCTTCTTCCTGGACTTTCTCTATTTTTATTAATATGGGTTGCAGTAATCAAGCGAGGAGCCACAGAAGGATCGAAAATACCTTCCTCCCATGTTGCTACAGTCCTGGGAAAAACATCCCCGATATAAACGCCGATATCATCCATATTGATTCCTATTTCCTTAATAACTCTCAGTGGGTTAAGTCGCCTGTGATGCGGATAATTCCAGTATACTATCTTTGGATCAAAGCCGTATCTTTCAAGGGCAAAGGCTACATGATGAAACTTTCCTTTAAGTTCTATGGGACATATATTAAAAATTATTGGGTCCATTCCAAGATCAGCACACATTCTGCCCCAGGCAATACATCTGCCAACATTGCCAAGCCCCTCTCCACCATCTATAAAAGCAATCTTTCCGCTGACCGTCCTTTTTGCCTCTTCCCAGACATCTTTAATCTGATTATACTCCTCATCAATCACCTTTTGCGTTTTATCTTCGATACCGAAGTGTTCCGCCACATCCATAAGCCAGTTATTAATAGCAGCTATTCCCAATGGATTAAAACCGCTTCCGTGGGGAACACCATATGTATCCATCATAGTCTTTGCCATTGGATAGCCCCACTGGGGACATATAAGAGCATTGAATTCCGCCTCCGGTGCCCTCTCAAAAGCCTCTACAGTGGCTGCCTGCAATAATACTGAATTTACCGTAAGCCCCATTTTATTAAGAAGCCTTTCCAATTCCTGACTATCCTCCGGAAAATTTCCTTTTGCATGAACCTCTTTTGTTACCCCTAAAATATTTACAGATTTTGGGATCTTTCTTTTAGGCTCTTCAAACAACTCGGCAAATTTTGCAGAGAGATAAACATTTAAAGCACCGCAATCATAGTGATTAAATCCTTCTATTCTAAAAGCAAGAATTTTTGCATTTATTTGATCCTTCACTTCTTCTACGATATCTTCCACAGGCTCTTTTATTATTCCGGTACAGCAGGGAACTATTACCGATATCAATTTTGGCCTATACATTCTGTCAACTTCAAATATGCCGTCCCTCAATTTATCCTCGGCACCCAGAATTGCATCCGCCCCCCTGAAATCGGTACAGGGTGCATGGATAAAAGGAGTTCCATGATACTGACATGTATAGCTGGTAAGGAAGGTTCTTGTATTTGATGAACACCCCTGGGGTCCATGCACTAAAATAACGGAATCCTGCAGGCCAAAGTGATAGAATCCACCTTTAAAAGGACACCACATAGAATAATACCCGGGGAATTTCTCTTCCCTTTCTTTACTCCGAGGTTCGGGAGTAATAAAAAATGCTTCGCTTAAATTCATTAATTCCAACTTCATTATTACTCTCCTTTTAAAGAACTCATCTCTATACCATGCTCAATCCGCCACTTACGCTCAAAGTCTGGCCTGTAATATAGTCAGCGTCATCAGAAGCAAAAAATAAAACTGCGCCGGCAATTTCCGGGGGTTGTGCCATCCTTCCCAAAGGTATGGCCCTTTTCAACCCTTCAGCTATTTTTGAAGCCTGTTCCGATGCCTTTATGGCGTTTAAAACCAACGGAGTCTCAGTAGGACCCGGACATACACAATTCACCAATATATTATATCTGGCGACTTCCCTGGCCAGTGTTTTTGTAAAAGCCATAACCCCGCCTTTTGCACCTGAATAAACCGCCTCTCCTGAACTACCAACCCTTGCCGCATCCGATGCAATATTAATAATTCTACCGTTTTTTCTTTCTATCATATGATCCAGTACTGCCCGGCAGCAGATAACCTGTCCTTTGTAATTAATAGCAATCACTTTATCCCAGGTTTCTTCGGTGCTTTTTACAAAGGGCTCTATTTTATCCCACCCCGCATTGTTAACCAAAAAATCAATCTTACCAAATTCTTTTAGAACCTCTTTTACCATTTCATTTATTTCATTGCTTTTGGTTACATCAGCCTTAATAGCAAGACCTCTTCTACCTGTATCATTTATTTTATTCACCACCTTTTGGGCAGCATCCGTATTTACATCTATAACAACTACATCCGCGCCTTCTTTTGCAAATCTCAAAGCAATGGCTTCCCCTATTCCCTGTCCCGCCCCGGTTACCATACCAATCTTTCCTTCAAGCTTCATTTTAATCTCCCTTTATTTATAAAATAATTAATGTTATTTTTCACTTTACTTGTATAAGCCCAAAGTTCTTGCAATCACTTCCCTTTGAATCTGGGAAGACCCTCCGGCAACTGTTCCAATCCTGGCGTCACGCCAGTGTCTTTGCATGTCATATTCAAGGGTGTAGCCATATCCACCCAAAATTTGCATGCCATCATTTGCAACTTTTGCAAAGGTTTCTGCTGCTTTTAACTTTGCTTCACAAACTTCTCTTGCTGCGGATAAATTCTGTAAAACTCTCCATGCGCCATAATAAACTAACAATCTTGCTGCATCCACTTCAGTTTGCATATCAGCAATAAGATGGGATATGGCTTGAAATCTTGAAATGGGCTGCCCAAATTGCTCTCTACTTTTAGCATATTCAACAGCTTCATCTACCACTTTCTGGGCGCCCCCCACATAAGGAGCTCCGGCAATAGCCCGTTCCCTCTCAAATGTTTTGCCCATATTTCTCCATGCCTCATTTAATCCACCAACTAAATTTTCTTTCGGGATCCTGACATCTTCAAAAAATATCTCAGCCAGACCTTCTGCCCTTCTTCCAATTACCTTTAATCTATTTATTTCAACACCAGAATTTTCGGGATCAACAATAAACATACTTAAACCTTTATGAGGCTTTACTGTTTTATCTGTCCTTGTAAGAACTAAAATCTGATTTGCCACATGGGCAAAGGAGGAAAATATCTTATTCCCATTTATAATGTAATGGTTACCATCTGGCACTGCAGTAGTTTGAACTGCAACTGCATCAGAACCTGCATTGGGTTCTGTTAATGCAAAAGCAAAAAGAATTTCTCCCTTTGCCATCTTAGGTAGGTAATATCTCTTTTGTTCTACACTACCAAAGTGGACTAATGCATCGCCGGCAAAAACCATATTTGAGGCAACAGGAAAAACAACTGCATACATCCCCCTTGCAATTTCTTCAAGGGCTATTATGATATCTATAATAGTGCCATTACTACCCCCATATTCCTCAGGGAAAGCCAATCCTAACAAGCCCATCTCAGCAATCTTATTATAAATCTCATGGGGGAATTCCTCCTTTTCATCTTTCTCCCTTATATATCCATTTGGACACTCCTTTTTAAAAAAGGAGCTTATGGATTCCTTTAACATTTTTTGTTCATCCGTCAGCGCAAAATCGATCATTTGTTTCCTCCTTTAATCATTTGAATTCATAATTGCACATATTATTCCTTTTTCTTTTTTTATATATAAATCTTGTGTTGCTATACCATTAAGGCGGGGATTGGACAGAAAAAAATTACCTCTCTTTTTCATAATAATTTAGGGCATTAATCCCCTATTTTTTTGTGTATAAATATATATAATCCAGTCTTTTTTGTTTGAATAAAAAAAAGGCTTTTATAGGAAAAAGTAGAAAATAGGGTTTCCTTACCCGATAGGGAAATTATACCCGATTATTCAAAAATTTTTATTTTATTCTTAATTCCATTCAAAGAAATGAAAACGGTTATTATATTCTTTTAATGGAATCTGTAAGACTTCCAGTATTTACGAACTCTGTTTTAAATATTTAGTGCTGCTTTTGTAATTCATTATCCCGTCAGTTAAAAGGCGGATTCTCTATCTTGAAAAACTCCTCTCTTAAGAGTTTATTGAAATTGTAAAAGGTCCCCTTAAATAAAAATTACCTGCTGACTTCTAATAGTGACCTTAAGGTGATATCTTCCGGTTTATACCTATTAGTATCAAAGTATTCCTTATACCACATCTGTGTAGAATGGTCCGTTTGAAAGTCATAATATGTACCGCCATACATTACATGATATGGTTCACCATCCAGTAAATAATGATCTCCATAAAAATGCACGATGGGTTTCCACAGTGCATTCCTACGATCATAGCAATCTGCTAACGGTATGGCAGTGCAAGCCGGCCAGTATGGATAAATAGGCAGATACACTATCTTCTTGCTGTATAAATGTTTTATCTTCGGGGTTGCTTCAATAATACTCATAGGATATATAGTCCATCCAATTCTGGGAAATTTATAACCTTCGTCAAATTTCAATCTTTTGTCAAATTCCCCTTCTTTATCAAAATAAATAAAGGGAGCTTCCATTTCGCTCGCCAGTATATAAGCTTTTTCCTTTATGAGCTTAAATTTCCAGCCACTATATGGATCCTGAAATGCATTACCATCTCCGTATACTAAATCCGATCCGGCTACATTATCCTGCCAGGTAGTAGCTGATACCCGAATTGTTCTCTTGAAAGCAGGAAGGTATACAAAGCCTGTGTCATAATTCTTTACATCATCATAATATCTAATGGTAAACTGTCCCAGACCCTTTATTTCAATGGGGTAAGTCCCTACACTCAACCTCTTATAGAGTATATTCTCATATCCTTTTACTGTTCCCAGGGGAGGCACCTGGGTTCTGCAATTTGTATACATGTATTTATGCATCTGTCCCACTTTTTTATACCGTTTTCCATTTTTGTTTATATAAAGCAGTGAGATGGGACTATGGTAAAGATCGTCCCAAACAGTTCCAAATTTAAAATTACCCATTGCTTCCATACCTGTTTTGGGTTCAATAAAGGGAATACCTCCGGGCCAGAGGGATCCGTCCTTTAATTGAACTATTCCATCCTCGTTTATAACAGCCTTGCCCCTGTTCCTTTTGGTTGCCTCCTTAAAAGCTTTTGGTTGAAACCTTTCCGGGGGAATTTGTGTTCCCATTCTCAAAACCATCCCCTTTTTTATCATTTCATACACACCCGAGGAAAGGTACTCTTTCACCAGGTCCACATTATTCTTATCAACAAGATCCTCTATCTTTACCTTGCCATTGGTAAGTTCCTCTATAGTGGGCAGATTCTCCTTTGTCTTGCCTTCTAAAGGAAACAATATCATCACAAAAATCATAACAAAACATCCGGATATTCTCTTACTTAATGACTCCATTTTACCCCTCCTTCTTAGATTAAAATTATCTATGTATCATCCGAACCTTTTTATCAAACATAGGCTCATGCCTCTGCAATTATTCTGAAAATACATTCTGTATCTCAGACCTCAGGACGTATGAAAAAGGGAACCCTTCCAGGCAAGGGCCGACTGCCCACCGTGCTTATGGGAATATGCACCCCGGTACTGGTTGTTTGCCGCCGGCCGGTAGGGTAGTTCCTCTCCGTCGATTACTATGGTAGAACCTATCCGGGCCGCTTCTCCGTATTCTTCAGCAAGCCGGCGGATTGTCTCCGCCGGAATTGTGGTTATCTCCGACGCCTTTTCACAACTCCATTCCCTGACATGTTCCTTTAATAACTGAAAGGCGGGCCTGCATTCCTCTCCGTCCACCTTATAAGTCTTCTCACCTTCGATTACGTAATCACTGATCGGAACATCATATGGCTTTGCAATATTTTCTCCGGGATCCCATATCAGGGGCTTTTTAGTCTTTTTGTCACGGGCATAACGGCCATCGGGTCTGACAAGATAAGGGGCATTGCTTTGCTTCTTTAAAAACTCCCTGTCGTAAATACCCTTTTCGTTTAACAGAACATTAAGCATGGCCATTGCCATTGCGCCATCAGTACCGGGTACGATGGGTATCCATTCATTGGCCTTGGCTGCCGCATGACTGCACATTGGATCTATCACTATTACCTTCATCCCCCTCATCCTGGCATCGGCCATCTTCTGGGAACTTATATTGGGATTACAACCCACACCGAATCCATGCCCACTTCCTACCAGAATTAGATAATTGCAGTATTCCAGATCCGGATAGGAATGAAATGAGGCGTTTGTTAAATAGGTGTACTGGTGAAGACCCGACCCGCAGAAATAGGTAGCCGTATACCAATTGGTGTAAGGTGACGCCCCGAACGAAATAATCCACGCAAATGCCTCTAAAATAACCCCGGTATCAAAGGTGCTGAATATGAGTTTCTTGGGGTCGTCTTCCCTTACTTTTTTAAGCTTTTCAACTATTGTATCCATTGCCTCATCCCAGCTTATCTCCACAAATTTAGGGTCCACCCCCAGCCCTTTTTCAGGGTTGGTTCTCTTTAAGGGCTTTTTTATGTGGTTGGGATTGTAATAACTCATTATGGCTGAATGTCCCTTGGCACAAACCCTGCCCAGGTTCTGATGGGATGTCGGATCCCCGTCGATCTTCGTCACAACTCCGCCAACCCGTTTCACTATTACCCCGCAGGGACAGTAACATTGGTCGCACGAGGTTTTTATATTAACTTCTTCCTTCATTTATTATATCTCCCTTCTATACCAAATATATTTTCTATGCTAAATAGAAATTAGTAGTAATTATGTCATACGATCACTGATAGATCGTCTTATTCCTAAGGTCTTACTATAATAGAGCCGGATTTATTTTATCACCTACCACTATAAATTTGATATCTCACAGTTTATTATACCTATCGGACCTGTCCCCTTGAAGTGGTGACCAAACTACTGAGTGAAAAAAATCCAACATCTAAACCTGAATTCATTGAGCTGTGACATTCCACATTGGTTGCCGTATTGGTTTGCATATCGTGACAAAAAAGACCAGTTATCCCATGGGATATTGCTTTTCCTTTCCCTTTACGGTAAACCCCTACTACAGCTCCACCGAGATTCTTCCATAGCTCACCTTTTTTATCATACATAGACCAATAAACGAGACCAAAAGAATTTTTGTCCACCCAATAAACCCTTTTCGGAACCAGATAACCTTTAGCATAAAAATCCTTTGGCTTATGCTCAAGCAAATAAACATCATTAAGGGACCACTCTTTTTGAACATTGAGAAATTTGCCATTTCTATGGAGGGTCGGAACACAAGACGCACGGCCAACCAAACATTTGCCTTCCCCGGTAATCTTCCAATCAAAATAGGGCACCTTACCGGAAAATCCCCTTCTATCATCCATTGTATAATCCGCCGGGGTTTGGGTGGCACATCTTTGTGTTGTGGGGAGCCTCCTTACCCTCCTAAGGGAAGGGATATAGATAAAAAAGTCATCTTCTTTCTTAGGATCCCAGTAGCGAGTCGAAAGGGTCATAGTACCTGCCAGATCCCTGGGAGAAGTTACCATAGCAGAGCTATACGAGTTAACATCATCAAGTTTTTTCTCTAAGGACGGTTCCAACTTACTATCTACCCGGGAATGGGCCACCTGCATTTCCCAGACAACTATATCGGATATCCTTTCATGTCCATATTTATCTATACAATAACGTCTGCCAGTAGGGTAATTGAGTATATCGGGATCAGTTGCTTCCTTGGTTATAAACTCTGCATTAGGCAGCCTGCCATAAATTAAATCATCCCCATAATATTTCCGGTATATATTCCAGCCGGCCTTTATACCTGCATCCTTATCTTTTGGATTAAAGGGATAAAAAGGAATGCCACCTTCATAGCCCTCCAAACCTCCATCGGGTGTTAATTTGGTCCTGGATTCTCTGCTTGCCTTCATATGGCCTGGCGAACCTGCAACCATAGGCTCGGAAGTTACTTTAAAGCTATAACCCTCTTTTATTTCCTTCAGAATATCTTCAGGCACATACCCCCTTGCCTTTTCCCAGTTGTGCGGCCCTATAATATCACCGGCCTTTATTGCATCACCAGCCATTGTAATGTTATAAAATAATAGAATAGAAAATACACACACTATTCCAAATCCTATTACGTGCCACCTGTTTTTTTTCATTTCTTTCTCCTATTATTAATGTTAATTGTTAACACAAATTTATTTTTTTATCTTCACACCTACTTTTTATTCACCACCTTTCTTTTTCTCTATATTAACTATTTTACCCTTACACAGTCATCTGCCTAATGGGGAAGATTATATATCTACTCATTATCCGTTTTAAGTAATATATAAATAATTTTGGTTCATACTTGCTATGAAACTT
>JAXHUS010000009.1:0-7816 GCA_034189305.1 Thermodesulfobacteriota bacterium
TGTTTCTTCCACAGCAGTGGACATCTCTTCGGAGCTGGATACAACCAGGGCTGTTGTAGCAAGAATCTGAGTCGATGAAGAAGACAACTGAGCAATGCTTTCATGTAGCTGTTTGGTGAGAGTGCGGGTGATATGAAAGGCAACCACTATACTGGATACAGCGGCAAAGGCCGAAACCAGTATCATTATTTTGAAAAGGAGGTTTGCGGTTGATGTCACTTCCCCAAGCCTTTTCTCTGCCAGCAGGTTCTGTCTTGCGCGGAATTGGTCAATTTTCTTTGTTAGTTTATAACCAACGGGACGTGCCTTTCTGAGTCCCAAGGCAAGCGCCTCCTCAGCCTGTCCCTGTTGTGCCATTGCAATAAGCTTCCTCTGCCATTCCTTATATTGTTCATGGAGACCTGCCATATCACTCAACATACCGAGCCCCACTTCAGTGAGGGCGCGGTTTTGCATCTTCCCAATGATGGCTTCGAATTGCCGATAATCTTCTTCTAAATCATCCACCAGGCTTTGCACATTAGGAGATAGAAACCAGCCTCGAGCATGGGAGGTTTCCCTGTTCAGTATCAAAGCGAGTTCGTTAGCATCGGAAATTTGCTTCACTCTAACGTCAATATATTCGCTGTATGCATTCCGAATGGCTTTAAAGGAATACAATACGCATACAATTACAACTGCCAGCATCACCAATACAATCCCGTATCCACCAACGATTCTCCTGACTATAGTCATGAACTGTTCTCCTTTTTATATTGTTTAATCGGTTACAATGCTTTAAGCCAACACCTCCTCGTGTACTACAGTTTTTTCAGAGGAAAGAATTCTCTCAACATTAAGAACCGCCAGCCGTTCTTCTGTAACACCCTTCAAATATTCCGCCCGGATACCTGTCAGAGTGGGGAGTGATGGCTGAATATGACTGGACGGAATGGATCGCACGCCGGCAATACTGTCTACAATGATGCCTAATTCCTTTTCCCCAGCGTGTAAGATAATGATCTTGTTGAGATACCCGGGATCCTTTTCCGGCATGTCAAAAAACTTCCTGATATCAATAACAGAGAGAATCTGCCCGCGTACGTTAACTATACCGAGTACAAAAGGGGGAGTGCAGGGCAACGGAGTAAATTCCTTAAGCGGATAGACCTCACGGACCCAGGCCGACTCCACGGCATATCTCTCATATGCCAGGGAAAACTCAATGACCTGAAGATATACTTCATCTGTTTTTTCCTTTGCAGGCACCCGGGCAAGCGCCTTTGCCCTTGCTTTAAGGAGCTTTTTCTTTTCCACATAGGTTGGCGCCCATCCCTGTTTTATTTTTGCCCGGACGGCTTCCAGACGGCGATGAATTTCACTCCAGTCTATTGCTGTTTTTCGATTTTCATCCGATGGTGTTTTTTGTCCCCTCATAAAAGTTACCCTTATACTGACAATTGACTAATTTGAGCAATTAGCTATCAGGTTTTAGCTGTTAGCCATATAAAAACTGAAATCACCTAACGGCTAATTGCTAACCGCCAATTTCTCAACTCAGGCACTGAATTTTCAATTTCGATATCATCTCCCTGAGCTTTCCGGCAGTCATGCCTTCTGAGTCAGGTAAAACCCTTCCCTGATCCAGTCCCCTCAAAAGTGATGCGGCATTTTTAAAATACTTCTCCGACTCTTTGAATTTCCCCATTTGCCGGGTAAGATTCCCAAGGGCAAAATGGGCAAGTACATAATCCGGATCGATGTAAATCGCCCTTTTAAGAGATTTTACGGCTTCCGCAAACTGGCCCATTGCCTGCAGTATGGTTGCATGAAGATAATGATTGCCCGGATCGAGCTTGTCGATTTCAATTGTCCTCCGGCACCAAGTTAGCGAATCATCAAGTTTTCCCTGATTTGCATAGGCTATGGTTAAAAGCCGGAGCATTTTCTCGGGGGGCAACTCCCCGTTATCATCCGGTTGATTGACAAAAAGAAGCTCAATGAGTTTTTCCGCCGCTTTAGCATATCGGCATTGCTCGTAAAGGGCTAATGCTTCTTCATAGAGCGTTTTTTGAGACTCGGAGGTTTTTTGTTTTTTTGACTCCCCTTCAAGGGGCAGTGCTGCGGCTTTCTGACGTAATACTCTTTGTGTCCTGGAAACAACCTCCTGTCTCTCTTGATAGTCGGGATAAACCGAGGTTAAAGTTTCGGCGCATGAAATTCTTGAATCATAAGTGCTTGTCTTGAGGCCTTTTTCAGATTCCTTTCTGTAGAAAACGGCGCCGGGAAACTTAATCGTTTCAAACTGAGAATAAAGAACGGGCGAGGTTTCGACGGGGCTGACGATAAGGCTTCCACCGTCGGCAAGAGAAGAATAAAGACGCCGAACAACCTGTTTGGCGTAATCCTGTGTAAAATACATGAGCACGTTGCGGCAAAAGATGATATCCATGGCATAGGTGTTGTTAAATATTGAAGGATAAGCATCTTCCGAGAGATTAAGATATGAAAACTCTACCATTTTTTTGATATGGGGAAGAATCTCAAAATTGCCTTTCCCTCTATTTGTGAAATATCTCTTTTTAATCCCTGACGGCGAACTGCGAAATGACCATTCTTTGTAGCGTCCGGCAGAAGCCTTCTTCAGAAAAAGGGGATTGATGTCCGTGGCCAGAATGGTAATGTTCCAATCCTTTAAATCGGGAAGGATTTTGTCGAGCAGGATAGCGATGGAATAGGGCTCTTCACCCGTGCAGCAGGCGGCGCTCCAGATTCTCAGACGCTGGTCTTTACCCCGGCGGGCGTGAATCAATTCAGGAAGAATATGCTCTTCGAGAATCTCAAAACTTCTTTGCTCCCGGAAGAAATAGGTTTCTCCTACGGTGAGATGACTCGCCAGGATTTCAATCTGTTTTTTTGTCAAAGAATTTGACTGCAGCCATTGTATGCAAGATTCGATATCCGTAAAACCAAAATCGGGCGCGGCGGATCGGATTCCATTTTCAAGCCTATCCCAGCTTTGATATGGAAAATGCAGCCCCATATGAGCGGCAACGAATCCGCTGAACCCTGAGAGTATGTTTTCGGAAATTCTTTCGGGCATCTCTTGCCTTTAACCTGAATTGGGCGGTCAGCCTTTAGCTGTTAGCTACTAGTTTAATGATTGTGGGATGTTTTACTATTACAAATTTTCACCCCTTTGGTTTTATTTTAATTAACGCAACACACTTATTCTTCAAAGCTAAACACTAATTGCTAACAGCTATTCACTCAACTTATGTTTCAGTTTTTTAACCATTGCGTCGTCAAGTTTTTGGTCTTCTTCAAGGGAAAGAAACCTGCTAAGATCATGAATAAAGACAATACCGTCCTCCAGTTTCAACACTCCCTCAACATACTCCATGCCCGGCAGAATCTTCTCCCCTGTGACAATTTCCTGGCTTTTGCTTTCAATGACCCCTTCGACCTCATCCACCATAAGCACAACCAGCCGTTTTGATGTGTCGGCGATTATAAATCGATCTTTCGGATCGATCTCTTTTTCCTGCAAACGGAATCTTTTGCGAATATTTATGACGGGAGTGATCAGGCCCTGGATATTGATCACGCCGGAAACAATCTCAGGCGCTTCAGGTAAAGACGTTATTTCAACTGCTCGAACGGCTCTTTTTACATCAGGAAGAGACAGGGCATATTTCTGATTATCAAGGAAAAAAACAACAAATTGTTTCGATTTGTTCATAGGACGTTCTCTTCAATTTTTTCTCCGGGGTTCAAAATGCCTTCAATGTGTTGAAGTAATGTGTCCATTGCTATAGGCTTTGCCAGATAATCATCAGCGCCGGCCTCCATAATCCGGGCCCTGTTCTCTCCGGTATCGTAACCTGTGATAGCCAGTATTTTTATTTGTGAGGTTGTCGGATTTCCCTTTATGCGCTTACATACTTCAAAACCATCCATCCCCGGCATAAACAGATCCAGGATAATAATGTCCGGCCTGAACTCCATGACCTTGAGTCCGGCCTCAAAACCGTCTGAGGCCACTTCGGTTTCGTAGTTACGGGTTGAAAGTATGCTGGTAAATAGTTTCTGAATTGTAGGATCGTCATCGACTATAAGTATCTTTTTCCCCGCTGGCCGATGGTTCCTCATCTTCCTGAGGAATCCGTTATTTTCTATGTTTAACCTGAATTTCTCAAGGGCCTGTTTCACACTGATGATCAGTTGATCCTCATTTTTTAGTGGTTTGCTGAAAAAATCAAAGGCCCCCCCAGCCCTCAATGTCTGCACGGCATTGTCAATGCTGTTAAGACCGGTACAAATAATTACTTCTATGTATTTATCCAGTTCCTTAATATTCCTCATGATCTGAATGCCGTTTGTACCGGGCATATTGATGTCCATAATAATCAGCCCGTATTGGTCGGATTTAAGAATATCCAACGCCTCATCCCCCGCTGAAACGCTCCTGACATAATACTGCTCTTTTTTCAAAAGGGTTTCAAGGATTTTTCTGATATCCCTATCACGTTCTATGATTAATATTTTTTCTCTCATTCTCAATTCTTTTATGCTTGCTATTTTTACATTTTACATAAGGAAGATAAATGAGTAAATGGGGAAAAATCTGATTTTATATGGGGAATTCCTGGAAAATGAAAGGTTTTGCTTTATTGGAGTTTCCTTAAAAATTTTTACGTATGTTAGAATTATAAATATTCCTTTTGAGATAATGAATGCTGTCTACATAAAAACAAAGCCTTTAAAATAAGCGATACAGTTTGCTTTTCGAAAAAACTACTTTTCAACTGTATTTTTTAAAAGCATGGAATCGCCTATACAAACCTTGAGATAATCTGCCACTACATTACATTTTGCCTTTAACATAAAAAAGAGTGGCTTATCCTCATCTTCTAATGCCTCAAAGTTACCCTGTCCCTTTGAGATTATTATATCTGTCTCATTAAAAAGTTCTCTAACTTTTTCTGTGCATTTAGGTAAAATAGTAGCCGGGGCATCCGATCCATTGGAAATAATATGAGCAAACCGGTTAATGCCCGCCCAATGGGCATCCTCCGCCAAAACATCGTTTAGTGCGGGAGCGCCCCTTACAATAAAGAAGATATTATAAGATTTTATTTTTGTTATCTCTTCCAGCAATATTCTATCAAAAATGATTTCCCCGCAATTATCTGCAAGATAGAGGATATTTTTCGATTCTTCCAGAGATTTGCTAAATAAATAAAAATCATCAATGGCAAGGGGTTTTGAAATAGTTTCCCGGACCACTTCTTCTAAGTCGGCTATCTTTGATTGCGTTCCAAAATCAATAATATTTCCTGCAATGGCAAGCTTTGCAGCCATCTCAAGGGGATTATTAGAATCTTCTACCAATTGTTTTAGTTTAGGATAAAGTTTCCATGCCTTATCATTATACTCTCTCTTTAATTCTAAATAAGGGTCATTATTTTTTGATACCTTCTTAATTATCCGAAAAATATTGCGGAAATTTTCCGGCGGAGATACCTCCCATGTAATGAAAGCGGTCTCCTTTAAAACCCGGGACATTATCTTTATACTGAGATCAAGGCTGGCATTAATAATTCGGCTTACTTCAACTGCCTGTTTTAGAAAACAGGGTATGCATTCTGGATAGGTTTGCAATTTTTCTTTATTAACTGGATTTTACTTTTAATTTATTGTCATCTACAAACTTGAATAATAAATTTTTCATTCATTTATTTTCCATATATGTACTGATTTATTATTAAATACTAACTTTAAGAATGAAAATTTATATAACTTTTTAATAAAACTCAATGGATAATGCTTTATGTCCTTTATTTCCGAGTCATCGTGTATTCTATCCGTATCTACAAATAAGTAATCTATTTTATTATAATGCAAAATTTCTTTTACTTCTTTGTCATTTGCTTTCCAAAAAAGATATCCCAATTCATGTAAAGATGCATCGCTATGCCAGATGCTCTTTCTTCCGGTATATAATGATAAAGCAGGCCTTACAGCCATAAATCTAGCCTGAGAAGAGGTATTCTCTTCTATAAAATTGTAAGCCTGCCAGACTTCCTCTGGAATTTTTCTTTGAGTATATACATAACCTATTGCGGAAAAGAACTGAATAACCCCCAGAATCAAAATAATAAAGGTTAAATTAAATTTTTTTGTTTGGTTTTTAAAAACAAAAACATAAATCCCTCTGCTCATAAAGATACATACAACAGGTATAATCGGACAGAGATACCTCATTGACAGATTATTTTTAAAAAAATAAAGATAAAAACCAAGGTAGACAAAACTTGAAATTAAAAATATCATATCATCTTTATACTTTATCTTCCTTTTTAAACAATAATATATGTAAAAAAATAAACTTATATAAAAGGGGATTCCTAAATATTTTATGAAATTTGAAGGCGAATAACTCCAGCTTTCTGGATGAATGAAAATAAAATTACTAAAATTATTTGAATAGGGGGGGTGGTTTAAAGGCGGGGGATGAAAAGTAATACTACCTAATTTTACATACCGGAAGTAAATATCTGGCAATGTAAGTATAATAAGGGGTAACAATAGAAAAAAAATATTTGTGATTCTTTTTTTAAAAGATGTTTGTGTAAATAGAAGGATACATAAAATAAATATAGGAAGGAAAAAGTAACCATTTCTTTTTTCTAAAAACATCAGTGCCAAGACCACACCCTGCCAGAAATATCTTTCTTTAAAAAAGAGTAAAAAGCCCAGGACCGTTAGAAATGATATTCCGATATCCAGATAAAGCATTGTACTGTAAGCACCGAACATAGGAATAGTTGAAACCAGAATTGTAGAGATGACAGCTGTTTTTTTGTCTTTGAAGTATTTAAAACTTAAAAGATATGTAAAAAACACCAGTAAAAAATAGTAAAGTGCCTGATAAATCTGAGCAGTCAATTGAGACGCTTTACCTGTTAATATCCAGATGCCAGCCAGGAGAGTATGCCATAATATGGCAACCATAAATTTCCTTTGATTTTTTTCAGTGCTGTGAATTAATGGATCATAAATTGGGCGAGTTTTTGTGGTGTATATCTGTTCCGCAAGTCTATAATGGTAAACTTCGTCCCCTAAATAAATATTAGAATTTATCCCGGCAATAAGAATAGAGATAGTCCCGATTAGTCCTATAAAAATTGGAATTATAGAGTCTTTTATCCATTTCACTATGTTTAACCTTTTAAAAGAAGTTTTAATCCAGCCTGTGCCTGTCTTTTTAATTCTTTAAGATTTTTTATTTTATACAATTTTTTTATTAAAAATGCGGGGCGGAAGTAAAATCTAAGATGTGCCTTGTACTGCATTTTTTCTAATTCTTCTTTGGAATATCTTTCAGAAGCAATGGGATAAGTTATATCCGGATCAGGGTGGAGGGTTACTTTTCTCCAAAAATCTTCCTTTAAAAAACCACTTTTTAAAGCATTTTCATATATCTTCGTTTTTGGAAACAGCATAGTAACTCCAAATTGAGCATAATCAGGATCTATATCTATGGCAAATCTGATGGACTGCTCTATTTCTTCTTTTGTTTCAGTGGGGTAGCCTAACATGAAATCTGCATAAAGTGGTATATTATATTTTTTAACCAACCCGGCAGTATATTTTATCTGGTCAATTATAATTCCTTTATTCATTAATTTGAGAATGCGAGGACTTCCGCTTTCTACACCCAATTGGATTCGTTTGCATCCTGCCTCTTTTAATTTGCCTATTATTTCTTCATTTAAAGTATCTACTCGGGATCGAATATAAAATTCAATATCCAATTTTCTTGAGATTATTC
>JAXHUS010000090.1:0-3278 GCA_034189305.1 Thermodesulfobacteriota bacterium
CGGATGTTCACTCTTAAAAAGAGACCTATCCACATATCTAAACCCTTTAATTTCAGTGGGATAGACGACGTGGAGGCAACTTTTTTCTAATGGCTACACTGCCCCCAAACAAGGAAGCACTTTCGGCAAATGGATATCAGCAGCATTTAACAACTTAATAGACATCCTGCGAGATGTGGGAATATGATGACAAATATCCGAGCCATTGATAACCATCTCCATAGAGAATAAAAGGTATTTAAACAACGACCTGTCTACTACCAACCCCTGCAAACTGTTACTACCTTCCTTTGAATTGAGGTTTTCTTTTTTCCAGAAATGCAGCAGTACCTTCCCTGAAATCATGAGTGGTAGAAAGCCCTGCAAAACATTGTGCCTCCCACTCCAATGCCGATTCCAAATTCATATTCATACCTGAATTTACCGTCTGTTTTATAAACCTCAAGGCAATTTTTGAGTTTTTAAGGAGTTTTTCCGCAATCTTTTTTGCCTCGTCCAAAAGTTTATCCACAGGAACCACAGTATTGGCAAGACCGAACTTTAGAGCTTCAGAAGCGGAAATAGCCTCCCCTGTATATAAAAGTTCTTTTGCTTTAGCTATTCCAATCAGACGGGGAAGCTTCTGAGTCCCTCCGCCGCCCGGTAAAGCTCCGATATTTATTTCAGCAAGTCCCATCCTGGCAGTTTCAGAAAGAACCCGCCAGTCACATGAAAGAGCAAGTTCACAGCCTCCACCAACGGCATAACCGCTTATTGCTGCTATAACAATTTTAGAAATGTCTTCAACCTTATTAAATATTTTTTGATATTGCTTACTAAAGTAATAGGCATTTTTTACGGAGGATACTTTTGTGACCTCCGTAATATCCGCCCCGGCGCAAAAAATCTTTTCATTGCCGGTTATAATTATTGCACCCAGGTCTTCATCGTTTTCTATTTCTTCATCTATTAAATAATATAACTCATCAATCATTTTTTTATTAATGGCATTTAACTGTTTTGGCCGGTTGAGAAATATATAACCAATCTCTCCCTCTTTTTTAAATTGAATAGTGGAATACTCCATAATAGAACCTCCTTCTGATTTAATTGTTGGTTTTTATAACAAATCCTTGAATTTTATCCTGGGATTTAATTTTCATAACCAGTGCTTCGGCTTCTTTCCTGCTCTTAAAACTCCCCACATGAACCCTGAAACCTTTTACTTTAAGCTCCGGAGCAGAACCAAGATAAGCCGGGTAGCCCTTAAAAAGAAGATATTTAACCATATCTTCAGCTTTCTCCTTTATTGTAAAGAAACCTAACTGAATGGTATATTCTAAGGTCTTATCAATCTCCCTTCCGGTTTCAAGTTTTTGTTTCTTTTTTGGTGTATCAAGCTTTTTGTTATTTAATTCCTCTGTCTTTGAAGTTGAGGTAAGGGTATCATAAAATGTTAAATCCGTTTTAATCGGAATAGTATTTTTCCTTTCAGGTTTAAATCGGATAGCCTTTTTTTCCTTTCTGTCCTGTCTGTTATCGGGAATTAATCCCTCTTTAATTGTAAAGTAATTTTTAGTTTCAGTTGAAAAAAAATATAAAATCCCGATGATACAGAATACTGATGCCCCCCTTATTATGATTAAAAGAATTTTTCTATTTTTAAGGCTAACCATTTATTAATTACATCTTCTCCGGAGCGTTCACACCCAAAATATTAAGGGCATTTCTTATAACAATCCTCATTGCATCTACCAGATACAACCTTGCTAAACTCAAAGTTTTATCCTCAGTTACCACTCGCTTTTTACCGGATACTTTTCCTTGATGATAATAATTATGGAACAGACTTACCAATTCCTGGAGATAACCTGTGACTCTATGGGGTTCTAAAGCTCTGGCGCTATTACTGATAAGCTGGGGATAAAAGGAAAGTTTCTTTATTAAAGCCAACTCGTAGGGGAGCTTAAGGGGGGATAGATCTACAATATCATTATCCTTTTTGAGGGTAAAACCTCTTTCTTCAGCAAATTTAATGATCTGGCAGATTCTTGCATGGGCATACTGGACATAGTAAACCGGGTTCTCATCATTTTGCTTTTGAGCGGTTTCAAGGTCAAAATCAAGATGTGCATCGGTCCTTCGTGTTAAAAAGATATAACGGGCTGAATCTTCTCCCACTTCATCAATAACTTCCTGTAGGGTAATAAATTCCCCCTGACGGGTGGACATAACAACAGGAACTCCTTTTCTCTGTAAATTTACCAGTTGAACCAAAACCACTTCCAATGCTATCCCGCCATCCTGGGATAAGACTTTAATTGCAGCTTTAAGGCGGGGAATATACCCATGGTGATCAGCTCCCCAAACATTAATTATTCTTTTAAACCCTCTTTTTATCTTATTTCTATGGTATGCAATATCTGAAGCAAAATATGTATAATCACCATTTTCCTTAATCAGGACGCGATCTTTATCATCTCCCAACTTTTGTGACTTAAACCATAAAGCTCCGTCTTTTTTATATACCCATCCGGAATTTTTCAGCTCTTCTATAGTCCCTTCTATAGCGCCCTGTTTATGTAACTCTTCCTCGCTTGCCCAGAGGTCAAAGTTTATTTTAAAATCCTTTAAATCCTTTCTTATTCTTTGAAGTATATAATCTTTACCATAGTTATTAAAAAAAGAAATAGCCTCTTCTTCCGGTAAATTTAAAAATTCCCCCCCGAATTTACTTATAATTTCCTTTGCAATATCTATAATATATTCACCCTGATAATGATTTTCAGGGAATTTTTTTGCTCTATTTAAGAGTTCAAAATAACGGAATAAAAGAGATCTGCCAAGAATTTCCATCTGTGTGCCCACATCATTAATATAATATTCACGGGTAACCTTATATCCCACGGCAGACATTAAATTTGCCAATGCTTCTCCAACTGCCGCACCTCTACCATGCCCTATATGAAGCGGTCCTGTAGGATTTGCGCTTACATATTCCACCAGAACCTTTTCTCCTTCCCCCCAGTTCAACTTTCCATAGTTATGTCCAAGTCCTTGTATCTCCTTAAGCTGTTGGTGCCAAAAATCGGCCTTAAAGAAAAAATTAATAAACCCGGGACCTGCCACCTCCACTTTTTCTATTCCAATATCCGAGGATAAAAAACGTACCAGACTTTGTGCAATTTTAACGGGGGGTTGTTTTATTTTTTTTGCCAGAAGGAGAGGAAAATTAATCGCAATGTCCCCATGTTTCTCATTACGGGGGACTTCCCAAACTAAAGGGGGTATGTCATCTA
>JAXHUS010000091.1:0-7187 GCA_034189305.1 Thermodesulfobacteriota bacterium
TGGGGTTGAGATAATAGGCTTCAATTGAACGATTTCTACCATACCTTTCACCAGGCTTATTGGATGAAAACCCTGAATTCAGATATAAATTTCCTTCGGAGAGGTTTTTATGAGCCCTTTCAATAGACTCTATAATGCCGTTTACGATGGTATGAAAATTTTCTTCACAAAATCCCATCCCCAATGCCGCATTCAAACCCCAGCAATTAAAGTATCCCCCGGGGCCGCTGTGGGTATGAGTGGCGCTAATAGCAACATTCTTCTCATTATAAATATCGCCGAATTCATCTTGCAGTTTTTGGATAACCTCAAGCTGGATACCCTGGGACATCATCCCCAATTCCGCATTTACCAAAACTACGCTTTTCCCATTACGTATATCTTTAATAATAAAAGCCCTTGAGCGAAGTCTCATATAGAGTCCTTCCCCCTTCTGGTTAAAATCTACCATGCCGGCAAACATGACTTCTGCCGGTGGACCGGTAATATCATAAATCCCTGTACCTATCATATAGTGATTATCAATGGCCTTGCCATTATTGTTGTTTGAAGAATTTTTCGTATAATCATTAAAAATTACAGGAATGGAGCTTTTTCCCGAGGAAAGTCCACTGCTTATTAAGAAAAATATTCCAACAAAAAATGACGATACTTTTATATGTTTCATCTTGTTCCTTTTATTTTTCTATACGCAAATAGAAAAATAGGGGGTCTCGTTTTGTATTCATCTTATATACCAAATAAGTCAAAATATCAAATTTTATACTAAGAATTTATCATTAGAATAACCGTAACGACTTATGGATAATTTAAAATTGGTAATATATTTCAATTCTCCATGAAGTTTAGCAAGTATAAATATGCAGATTTTTCATATTTTTGTATATCAAAAATTAGCAAGGCCTTGTCTAACCCTGTGTTTTACTTCATTTCATGACATATGCTTGTAAAGGTAAGGAAATATTTTTATTAAAGTGCCGAAGGCGAGACTCGAACTCGCACTGAGAAACCCCCACTAGACCCTGAATTTAAATAAACATGTCTTTGGTTTTACTTTATATTACCTGAATTATTTTTAAAATTAAGGGATTATAAATTATTTATAAAGTAAATAATTAAGATTAAAAAGAGGTAAAAATAGAGATGATTTTGGCAAAATGTTAACCAAATTTAATGTTGTTTTATAGGGGCGTTCTGCAAAAAATAAGTGTCTATAATCCTTTCTTTTATTATAAAATACCCCTGCCAGTTAAACAGTGATTTTTTCAACAAATTTTTTCCCCTAATGGTTGTTTTATATATAGGCTTTAAAAGTTAGGTCGTTAAATACTCACTGAAAGCCTAACTTGAACCTATAGGAACATGAATTGTCTTTTTAATATGCTAGAGTAAAAACATTACAAAAAAAGTATTGCATCTATAGGTCTATTTCGATAGAATTTGTAGAAAATCTACAAAATAAAAAAAGAAAGAAGGAAATAAAATGTCTTCAACTGTAACTATGAATTTTCACCTTCCTATTAAAATCGAAAAAAAGGAGAAATGGTTTGTTGCTTCCTGTCCTCTTCTTGATGTATTCTCACAAGGAGAAACCCTTGAACAAGCTGAAGAAAACTTGAAAGAGGCTCTGACTGTTTTTTTTATTTCCTGCATTAACCATGGGAATTTAGATGCTGTATTAAAAGAATGTGGTTTTAAATCTATTGAGATCCCACCCATATCAAAAGAATCTATTGCTTCAGAAGAAAAATATATTGATGTACCTCTTGAATTACTTTCAGATTTAAAAGGTTGTGATTATTGCCTCGCATAACACCTGTTAATTAGAAAGTATTAGAATGTATTTTCCAAAAAGCTGGTTTTATATTTGATCATCAAAAAGGAGATCACAGGTCTTATTGCAAGAGTGGTTGTTTGCGTCCTGTTGTTATTCCAACATATAAAGAAGTAGATATAGATATAATAATGGCAAACATGAGAACGGCAAGGATGTCGAGAGAAGAGTATTTTAAACTTTTAAAAGAGTGTAAATAAATAAGGCTAATATGTCTTAAAAAAGACTTAACTTGACAGTGGTCGAAACCTTCTATTTTGTCAATGACAGTTAAGCAATTAAAATTTCATCTAAATTTTTTTCATTAAATCGTTTTTTTCCTTTCCATAAATGTATCCATGGGAGTTCTACCCTTACTGCGTTCCCCTTGATAGGATCTTTCCGTGTTATATCTCATAATATTATTCCCAATCCCCAATTAATATAAAGGGTGCCCAAAAGTATGGATGTGAATAACTAACCCCCTCTTTTTTATCTTTCAAACTGACCACACCTTCAATTCCCCTTTCTATTCCATTATCATGTTTGTTCTTAATCAAGTCTAACTGTGCCAAATTTAAAGAACAAATCTTATTTCTATCTTGCAGATTTTTATAAAAGTTGCTCATTAGTTTAGCTGTGGATTTATCGGAAACATTCCAAAGACTGGCAATAATTGACGGAGTTCCGGCGTATATGAATCCTCGGGTTAAACCTATCAATTCATCTCCAGCTTTTAATTTTCCCAGAGCGGTCTCACAGGCACTTAAAATAACCAGGTTAGCATGATCAAGATTAAGATTAAAAAGTTCATGTACTTCCAGTCTGCCGTCATCATTATTATCTTTAGCCAATTTTAAACATGAAAATAAGGGTAATACAGGGTCTAATTCTCCATGGCAGGCAAAATGGATTATATTAAACTTATTTGATAAAGTCTTTGCTCTTCCTTCGGTAGCCTTGTCCCGGCAGAAAATAGATGCATTGGAATAAAGATTTTTAATACCTTTTACCTCTTCCTCTGCAAAAGGGAGATTGTAATTAGAATCACCTAAATCAGGATTTCCAAAGCCCAATAGCTTATCTTTGGCCTTTTTTCTCTTTTCAATGACAAATCGTAAAACGCTGGCACTGGGCAAATAAGAAATATTATATTTTTCTATTAAAAAATAGAATTCCCCCTTTTTATCAGAATTTACCAATGCGTGAAAAGGCAAGTAATGAAGGATTCCATAGGAAACAATAATTAATTTTTTTGCAGCTAAATATGGCATGGCAGGCTTTATAAGAAAATTATAAAGTTCCTGGGATACATCTTTATAATCTGGTGAAATATTTTCTATCTTTTTCCTATAGGTGATTATTTTTTCTTTTAAAACCTCACGAGTAATAGGAATATTTACCACATTCAGACTTGAATTACTGATTATCCAGAGAATTATCTTATTATTGGCAGTAAAATATTCCAATATAATAGTGTCATTATCTAAATATCCTTGAATCTCTTTAAGCTTTAAAGGATTTATACTTACCAGAGAGGACAGTTCTGGATTTTTCTCCTTTATCTTAGCAAGAAGGTCAGTATATTCTGTTCTAACTCTTACTATCTCTTTTTCCCATAATGAAACAGTTCCTCTTTGTTTTCCTTTCGGTTTGATTTTTTCTTCTTGCAATCTTTCTAAAAGACTATTTAGCTTATACCTTTGTCTAATTTCTTCTTCGGATAACTCATCGCCCTCTTTCTTTTGTAATTTTACTCTGTTACCTAATAAGTCCAAGAGTGCCCTTGATTTAGCTTTTTCCAGATATATAAAAGCTTCCTCTTCTTCTTTCAGCTTGAGTAAAAGAAGAATCATGTCTTCATAAATAGAAAGCTTATTTTCTAAAAATGTAATCTTTCGTTCTTCTAATTTAATATTTCCACGAATTAATTCTATAGTATCTATTGCACGAGAATAGCATTGTCTTGCCTTTTGCAAATGTCCCAAACCTTCTTCAATTTTACCCATATAAGCATAGCCAAACCAAGTTTCTCTTGCAGAAATTCCTTTCCCAATTTTTATTTCAGCTTGTTTAAAACATTCAAGGGCTTGGAGAAAATCTTTCTCTTTATAATGAATAAGCCCCATATTAAATATCGAGTATATATAAAGTTTATCGTAAGAATTTGTCTTTGAAATTTCTAATGATTTTTGTATAGAACTCTTAGCATTCGAATATTGACCTAAATTAGAGTAATAATAGGCAATATCATTATATGCCCAACCTTCTCCACCATGATTACCTATTTTTTTAAAAATTTGCAATGCTTGATTGGCAAAATTTATAGCCTCGGGAAAATCAGATAAACTTTCATATACTCCCCCTATACCCAGGTAAGCATCTCCCATCCCATTAAAGTCTTCTACCTTTTTATATAAATCCAGCGCCTGCTGATAGTACTGTAACGCCTGGTTATAATCACCTATTCTGTCAAATATACAACCAATTTTACGTAAAACATATCCTTCTTCCTTAATTTTCAAATTCCGATATATAACTAAAGCCTGTCGAAGATAATTTAAAGCACTAAAGTAATCACCTGAATCAATATATAATGCCCCTATTTCAGTAAGCCAACCACCCTCGTCTTTTTTGTCACTTAATTCCCTACTTATTTTTAATGCTTCCATTAGACAATCCAAAGCTTTAGAACGATTGCCCATATAATTGTAGACACAAGATTGATTAAAAATAATAGAAAGTATCAACTTTTGATCCCCCAATTTACCTGCTAACTCCAGGCTTTGCTCAAAATAATCCATTGCATTTGAATAGTCTCCAGTCATCATATAAAAATAACCTATCCTAAAAAGACAATTAGCTTCAACAGTTGGCTCATTTAATTCCTTAATTAAATTTAAACAATTTTTATAACACACTAAAGATTCGCTATATTTTCCTAAAGCAAATAGCGCATCTCCCATTATGCCAATAATACCTATTTTAGATTTATTATCACCATGCTTTTTGATGAAATCTGAATACTCTCGGCAATACTTAATGGTTTCTGTATAGTTACCCAAATTAAAAAGGCAGAGAACAATTTTAGAAATAGCCCAACACTCCACAGTTGGCTCATTTAATTCCTTAATTAAATTTAAATAATTTTTATAATACGATAAAGATTCGCTATATTTTCTTAAAGCAAATAGTGCCTCCCCCATTGTGCCCATAATAACCATTTTAGATTCATTATCACCATGCTTTTTAATGAAATCTGAATACTCTCGGCAATACTTAATGGTTTCTGTATAGTTACCCAAATTAAAAAGAGAAAGAATAATTTTTGACAGAGCATTAATTTTATTAAGTTCATCACCAGTATCTTTACACATAGCTAAAAGTAGTTTAGAATATTCCAAATGTTTTGAATAATTTTGCAATTTTAAACAAGGTAATCCCAAAGCTAACAAAATATTTTTTTCAGTTTCTTCAAGTAATATTTTAGTGTCTTGTTTAAGTATATGTTGGCTTGTTAAATTTCTGGTTAATCCTAAAGCTTTTTCAAGATATTCTAAAGCTTTGTGATTTTTTTCAATCTCAGAATATATTAAGCCAAGGGAATGTAAGCACGTAATCTGACCTAACTTGCTACCTATTTCACTATCAGTAAAAATATTAAACGCTTTATTTAATTTTTCAATGGCGACATCATAATCTTTATCTCTGTAAGCGTTTAGCCCTTCATCAAACAACGACTTGCCAGGAGCCATAGACTTTTTTTCAACATTCGTCTCACAAAAGGAAGGATTCAAAAAAGGACTGATAAGGGTAAGCAGTAAAGCGAGGAAAATAATAATAGAAATTCTTTTCCCTTTAAAAAATTTCATGATCTATTTAATTTTTTAATAATCTCATCAAAAAATACTACTTTCTAAACTAACCTTCAATAAAACGATCAACCTTAAAGTCCCCATCTTCATCTATGCCAACAAAATCTGTTGTTCCGTCTTCGTTTACATCAAATACATGCGTCTCTTGAAAGCCATCTCCGTCTAAGTCTCTGAGACATCGATCAGGTATTCTATTTTTATTATCATCAAATCCCCAACAATCAGGTTTGTTGTCCTGATTTTCATCAAATATCCACACTTCAGGTTTTTTATCCCCATCTAAATCTAAAATTACAAGGTCTATTTTCCCATCTTTATTTAAATCGTGTTCAGTGTAGAATTTGGGCTCCAACTTCCCCCATAATGGTGGTTTTTTCGCTTTTCGACTTATCTTTCTTTGCATAAATTCCTTTATAACATCCACAGATACAGCATAATTAAGTCCCTCGCCCATTCTTACAAAAGCATTAATACCAATTAACTCGGCATCATTATTTAAAAGGGGACTTCCAGAGCTTCCTGGATTTATGGGAGTTTGGGTCTGGATAACTTTGCTTTTATGCTGAATTCCATCTTCATATACCCATTCGTAATTCGGTCGAATTTGGCTAATTATCCCATTAGTATACGTCCAGACTTCTCCTTCTGGATGGCCTATGGTATGAACATCCTGCCCAACTTCAACTTTAGTGATATTTCCCAATTTTATAGTCTTTAGATTAAGGGGAGGAACGGTAATTGTTAGAAGAGCCAAATCAGCTATTTCATCTACTTTAACCACCTCTGCTTTGTAAGCCAAATTCTTTCTCAACTCAACACTGGCAGGTGGTTTTAACATCACAACAGCAGAATCGACATCTTTCACCACATGCCAGTTGGTGATGATATGTCCTTTTTTATCAATTATGACTCCAGTACCTGATGCCGTCTTGCTACTTAAAACAAGCACTACACCATGAGCTGCCTTCTTATAAACATTGCTTTCTACAACACCCCTCTCCGAATCTAAAATCAATTTTCTTTCTATTTTACGAAAAGTATAATTTAAATCCTCATAAGTTGCACCTGTCTCATGACTGGCATTTAAAAGATTTAAAATGGATTCCTTGCTTGAAGAAAATAAATTATAAGAATGTGAAGACTTTGCAACTTCAAAATCTAAAATATCCTTCTTTTTGGATTTTAAATAAGATAAATTGTGTATTTCCCTATCAATATGCAGGAAACTTATAGCCTTTACAGAAGGAAATTTTTTTCTTGCTATCTCTATTGCCTTATCTCTACTAACCCCTTTCATGGAATTGATAATTTTTTCTATATTTTGAGATTGGTCAGAAATCAAAAATAATATGGTTTCTGTACCCACATTCCTGTCTAAGCGGAACCAGAGGTCTTTAGAGGGAATAATATATTCCTTATTCTTCTCTATTCTATTAATTTGTTTTTTTTCAGGAACAGGGAAGAGTTGCTTAATCTTTCCCCCGCTGTCGTATATCAAA
>JAXHUS010000092.1:0-2101 GCA_034189305.1 Thermodesulfobacteriota bacterium
AAACGATCAATCTTTTATTAAAAAAAGACCTTTTAGAAGAAGGAGCAATAATTGCAGTTGAACATTCCCACAGAGAAGAACTTCCCTTATTTAAAACCCTTAACACCATAAAAACGAAAATTTATGGAGAAACTCGAATAACTATACTGGAAAGGGCATAATAAAAAGTGAAAAAAGAGATGAGAAAAATAGCAGTGTATCCGGGAACCTTTGATCCAATTACAAATGGACATATTAATCTGGTTCAGAGGGGGCTCAACATTTTTGATGAACTTATCATTGCAGTGGCAAAAAAAACTCCTAAAGAAACACTATTCTCAATAGAAGAAAGAGTCGAAATGATCAAAACGGCTCTTAAAGATTTTTCACAGGTTAAGATTACCTCCTTTGACGGTTTGCTTGTGGATTATTTAAAAAAAACAAATGTAAATGTAATTCTGAGGGGTCTGCGCGCAGTTCTTGATTTTGAGTATGAATTTCAGATGGCTCTTATGAATAGAAAGCTTGACCGGAATATCGAAACTATCTTTATGATGACAGGATATCAATGGTTTTATGTAAGCTCAAGAATAATAAAGGAAGTCGTAATGGCTGGAGGTTCCGTAGAGGGACTGGTACCGGACATAGTAAATAAAAAAATAAAAGGGAAATTTTATGAATATAAGATTGGCAGATAGAGTAAACAGGATAAAACCATCTTCTACCCTGGCTGTTTCAGCAAAAGCTAAAGAATTGCAGGGAAAAGGAATTGAAGTTTTGAACTTCAGCGCCGGAGAACCTGACTTTGATACTCCTTTGAATATAAAGAGAGCCGGGATAAAAGCAATTGCAGAAGGTTTTACAAAATATACTCCCGTCGGTGGAGTTGATGAATTAAAGGATGCTATAATAGAAAAGCTTTCAAAAGAAAATAATCTGGAATATAAAAGGTCTCAACTTATTATTTCATGCGGTGCCAAACAGAGTGTTTATAATCTTACGCAGGTATTACTTGATGAAAATGATGAAGTAATAATTCCTGCACCTTATTGGGTTTCTTATCCTGATATTGTTCTTCTTGCAGGGGCAAAACCCATAATTTTAAATACCTTTGAAGACGATGGATTTAAGATTACCCCGGAAAAACTGGAAAGAGCCATAACAAAAAGGAGTAAACTCTTAATTCTAAACAGTCCGAACAATCCTACAGGCTGTTTTTATACAAAAGAGGAACTTTCCGCCCTGGGTGAGATTATTTTAAAATATAAACTATTGGTTTTAAGTGATGATATTTATGAAAAAATTCTCTATGATGATCTTTCGTTCTGTAACATAGCAAATATAGGAGAAGAATTCAAAGAACTGACATTTATTGTAAATGGGGTTTCAAAATCTTATTCCATGACGGGATGGCGTATCGGATATTTAGCAGGGAATGACGAAGTAATAGCAGCAGTATCAAAAATTCAGGGCCATAGTACGTCAAATCCTTCATCAATATCTCAAAAAGCTGCAATTGAAGCATATATTGCGCCTCAAAATGCACTATACGATATGGTTAAAGAATTCAAAAGAAGACGAGATTATATAGTAGATAAATTGAATTCCATTCCGGGTATATCATGTTTTAAGCCTGCCGGGTCATTTTATGTATTTCCCAGGGTTTCTTCCCTTTATAAAAGGAAATTCAAAAATAAGGAAATATTAAATTCTGTTGAATTATGCAACTTTTTTTTAGAGATCGCACGTGTTGCGGCAGTTCCCGGAGGAGCCTTTGGAAATGACGAATGCATCCGCATGTCTTATACCACTTCAATGGAGAATATTGAAAAGGGCATGGATCAAATAAACAGTGTAATTTCAATGTTAGAGTAGTTTTATTAGTCAATAGTTTATAAGTCAATCAATTATTCTTAAATCGTTATTTCCTTAATTCTTCATTCATAAATATTAATTGGCATAATAATATATGTTATTAAAAGTTGTTATTTTGAGTCTACTGGAGGGATTTACCGAATTCCTTCCGGTTTCTTCCACAGGGCACCTTATAATTTTAAGCGATTTTTTAAAGTTTAATGGAGAATTTGCAAAAAGTTTTAATATTATAATCCAGATGGGAGCT
>JAXHUS010000093.1:0-11714 GCA_034189305.1 Thermodesulfobacteriota bacterium
CTCTTAATCAGTAGGTCGAAGGTTCGATCCCTTCACGGCCCATCAATAAAATAAATAGATCATTCCACCATCCATATTTAACCTAAAAAATGCGTTTGAATTATTTTAGGCAGTACAAAACATAAAAGGCAAGAGGAAAATGGGGAGATTTAATTTCACTTTTTTATTCTTTGCTATTTAAAACTATACATTTTGAATTTTGCATTTACCAAAAATTGCTATGCAATTTTTGGGTTTGTTTGTATCCCCTACCCTTTTGATTATTCAATTTTCGGATACAACTTCTTAAATAGGTCTTTTTGAAGTTCTTCAGCCATGGTAAATTTTAAAGTATCGTATGTAGCTAAAGCACCTTTTCTATCCCCCTGTTCTAAGAAAAGTAAACCGGCCTTATAAATATAGTCCGCCCCCAAAGCATACTTTTTTTCTTCCTGGTAATAGACAACTCCAAGCTTAATATGTGCCAATGGATGACTGGGTTTAATTTCTATGGTTTTTTTAAGTTCATAGATACCTTCATCTATCATTCCCTTTAAAATATAGGCAACCCCGAGGTGATAATGATCTTCTGCATTGTAAGGATTTATTTTTATCGCCTTCTTATACTCGCCGATTGCATCACTTATCATTCCTTTGCCGTAATAACTATTTCCTCTATAACTATAGAAAGACCCAAGGTTGTTATGAGCCTTTAAATATTCAGGATTAATAAGTGTTACTTTTTCATACGCTGCAATGGCCTCGTCTATCATGCCCTTTTTATAATAGGCAACTCCAAGGTGATAATGGGCATCAAAATAATCGGGAATGATTTTAGTAGCTTTTTTGAATTCTAAGATAGCCTCATCTGTCATGCCTTTTTTATCAAATGCAAGCCCAAGGTAATAATGGGCCAATGCATTTTCAGATTTAATTTTTATGGCTTTCTTATAACATTCAATAGCTTCTTCATATTTTTCAGCAGTAAAAGCGAAATATCCCTTTGCAACCCATTCCCCTGCTGTTTCTGACAATACAACATTACTTGTAAGGAGTAGAATTAAAATGAAAGATGAAATAAGCTTTTTTGTAACTATTTTCATGATTCCTTGTATTTAACTCAAATTATGAGCCTTTGCGTAAAATCTCTATAGAATTAGTAAATAAATTAATCACTTTATCATATTCCTTTGTTATTCTATCAATAACTTCCTTTTTTAACAGCCTCTCTGTGGGCTTAAGTAATATTATATTAGCAATTAGAAGTAAGCTTATAGCTAAAAGGAAAATAAGCTTTCTCATTTTCGACCCTTTTCTCCGCGCTTTGTTAATTTACTCTCAAAGTTGATTTCAATAATCAGCAAGATCGATGAAATATGTCTGGTAACTATTAACGTGTAAGATCCAATCCTTCAATGCCCTTCTAATATTAAATCATCCCTTAACAATTATAGTCACATCTCTTCTGTATTCTTTAATAAATCATAAGTCAACTTAAGAAAATCTGCTGCTGTTACAATACCCACTAATTTTTTATCAGAGACCACAGGCAGGCAACCATACTTGTTTTTTAAAAGGATTAATATTGCCGAGC
The DNA here is from genome assembly GCA_034189305.1 of Thermodesulfobacteriota bacterium. GTDB lineage: Bacteria > Desulfobacterota > WTBG01 > JAXHUS01 > JAXHUS01 > JAXHUS01. The sequence continues at coordinate 1,574 of JAXHUS010000093.1, forward strand.
ATAAATCTAATTCCGGACTGACTGTTACTACATCAGTTTTCATTACATTCATAATGTGAATATTTCTATCCAGATCGGCCTGTTCCCTTTCGTCAATATCTGCTAAAATAGAAACTGTCTGAGATAATAAATCCCTATGAGTTATCAATCCAATAAATTGGTTGTTTTTATCAACGATTGGAACATGGCGAATATGCCTGGATTTCATGAGAGACCGAACTGTATCCAGAGTTTGTGTCGAAGGTAAAATAAAAACATCTGTGGTCATGATATCCTTAATTTTAATCATAATTTTTTTGCTTAATTAATTAAAGAAATTATATTTATATTTTAAAATACTCCTTATCCCTTTAAAAGTCAATAGTCCATAGATTTGCTGCCCAAATAAAATAATTTTTTTAATGGGGCATTATATGTTTTTTATGCTAACCAATCTTTACAAAAATGGAAGCACAATGATTTTGACTTTCTTCTTCCTCCCAAAGGGTGCGTTTTGGAATATCCTGGAATTGGTCATTAGATTTGTTAAAAAATGTTCTGGACAAAGGGCAAAAAAGGATTTGACTGACAGCACGTCAAAAATTAATAAATTTTTTACTTCTTCTATCATTTTATCTATCTTTAATCCCCACTATTTGATAAAATTATTTAAAAATATATTAATTATCAGTTCTTTTTTCGTATATTCAATAATTGCATAGAATAGGGTAATCTTAGCAGTTCATATTATCGACCTAAGGGATCAGGATAGATAAGTTTCTACAAATACAAATTTCAATCAAAAAGATACAACCGTTTTTTAAAGTAACAGATTTTCTTTCATTGACTTATTGACTTTTTTTGAAGATGATTGATAGAATTAAATAAATTTATCAGAATATAATCAGAATTTTCGGGATACATTTTTAGGGGGGATATTAAATGGAACAGAAAGATAAAAAAGACGTCAAAAAAGACTATGTTGTAACAGATGAAGCTGTGACAAAGTCTGCAAAACCTCCGGATGATGCTGAAATGGAAAATACAAAGTCCATTGGCGTGGATATTGGCACTTCCAAAATCGTTTTCGCAATAAAAGATGGTAATAAAGAAGAATTTTCCTCTCAGCTCAATGCTTTTATCGCTGTTGATTATTCCAAATTTACCGAAGGTATTCTAAAACAAAATAAGATTAATTACTCTAAGATAGGAAATTCATTAATAGTCTATGGTGACGGTGCAGAAACCTTTGCAAATATTATGAATACTGAGACACGACGTCCAATGCGTAATGGTCTACTAAATCCAAAAGAAACAAATGCCATTGAGGTCATCAAGGGAATTCTTGATAATCTGGTTTTACCTTCCAGTATACCCCATTATCCGTTATGCTTCTCCATTCCCGATGTACCAAAGGATTCCAAAACCGATATAATCTATCATGAAGCTATTTTAAAACGCCATCTGGATGAAAAAGGCTATAAAGCCAAAAGCATTAATGAGGGTCTGGCGGTGGTCTTCTCGGAATTGAAGAATGAAAACTTCACAGGCTTTGGTATTAGTGCGGGTGGTGGCATGTGCAATGTTTGTCTTTCGTATTTATCCGTTCCACATATCTCATTTAGTATTAATAAGGGCGGTGATTATATAGATGAGGCAGTGGCCTCTGTTACCAGCGAGGTTAATACCAGGGTTAGAGATATCAAAGAAAATAAATTCGACCTTATAAGGAAGCCCCGTAATGAAATCGAGGATGCAATCCAGGTTTATTATGATGACCTGATCATGACCCTGGTAACATCCATGAAGGAAAGTATTGTCAGGACATCAAAAGTTCCAAAAGATGATACCCCGATTCCAATTGTATTAAGCGGTGGCACTGTAAAACCAAATGGTTTTAAAGAGCGGTTTGAGATATTTCTCAAACAGATAGATTTTCCCTTAAAAATTAGTGAGATAAGAATTGCCGATAATCCACTTTATTCAACGGTTAAAGGAACTCTTATTGCTGCAATGTATGAAGACTGAGATATGAGAGTTGAGAATATACGCTATTTATTAAATAGCACAAAGAATCCTTTACAAAAATGAAAAAGATAAACCAGGACGTCAATGATTTGACAGAGACAAATTAATAAATCTTTCCCTTTATAATTCGATAACTCCACTTATTAATAAATTTCAAAGTATATAATTCTGACTTCCCAAAAAATCATATTGAATGAATTCTATACTGAAGGTTTTATCATTTATATAAAAATAGAGAATTCGGAAGTCGGAACAAAGGAGTTATAACAAAGCCTTTGTAAAAGAAATTTTTCCTATTTCCCCCTGAATTCTGTCTTCTGGTTCCTGTATTCTTTTTCATACTTTGTAGTGACCATAGGTCATGAAAGTTATAGAATAAAAAAACTGGTATATTTCTTGCTGTGTTATAAAAATGTCATGAAATATATTTTACAAGGGGCAATGACTATTCTAAATAATCAGGTTTAAATACAATCATTATGAATACTTCCGTTCCAGATATTTTACCGCCAGAAAATTACCTGCAAATTATAGAAGAAACTGCTATAATGATTTCTGATCCCGTCAAGAAATTGCAATTTCTTAACCATGTTATAAACAATTATCACAAAATACCTTCCCTTTATAAATATTACCGTCCAATGAAAGATGCCATTTTCAGAAAGATTATTTTATACGAAGCCGAACATATTAACCCGGAAATCAGCAATAATGCTCGGGAACTATTACGGCAGAGATTTACATCAGATTCCCACCACGCTCTGTGGAAGATGTACAAACGTCGGCATATCATTATTTCTATTATTACAGCTTTTTTATTATTTTGTATTGCAATGTCAATGTCATCGCTTATTGAGATCATTAATGCCGCCAGTATCAAAAATATAAAATCTTTAGATAAAAATACCGTAACGCTTCCCCTTAATCAATCCATCCCTCAAAATAAACATTCTGCCGATTCTTTGCCGAAAACAACCCTTAGATATGGTGAATACATATCAAGACAGTTCCCAAACTATTTAAATAAGCAAATATGGCTTGTTGAAAAGACTTCGGATAGAGAAATCTATAGCAACAGGCTACAGATTATAACATCCTACACCGTAGAAAACATCCCAAGAAGATACTACCGATTTTCTAAAAATACATCTCAATTGCCGGCAAAAGACCAGATCACGAATAAGGTTACTGGAATTTTATTCCACTCCTCCGAAAGCGATATTTCACCTTTTAAACCGGAAATGAACAAATCTATTAAAGAAAAAAGCATGTTACTTATCAGGTATATAATGAGAACAAAATCCTATCATTACTTCATCGACCGTTTTGGACGGGTCTATAGGTTAGTTAAGGATGACCATGCAGCCTTCCATGCAGGCAATTCGGTCTGGGCCGATGATGAATCATTTTATCTAAACTTGAATAGCGCATTTATCGGAATATGTTTTGAGGGTAAAGATTTCGAAAAGGTTGGCAAAACAGTATACGACACGAATTCCCATTTAAAGACAGCGAATATTTCAGTGAAGAGTACTTTATCCATCAACGAAGTACAGTTAACAGCTGGGAAAGAACTGACCGACTGGCTGAGGGTGAAATTCAAAATTCCTCAATGCAACTGTGTTCCTCATGGATTGGCTTCAGTTAATCCTTATAATATGCTTATTGGCTATCATCTTGATTTAACATACGGATTTCCCTTTAACAGGTTTGAGCTAAACGACAAATATCAGAATTCACTACCATCCATCACTGAATTTGGATTTTCCTACGATAATTACTTTGTAAGAATTTTTAAAGGCAGACTCTGGCCCGGGATTCATTATTCCGAAGAGCAGTTACGGCAAAAGGCAAAAAATTTAAATATGTCCTTACACTGTTATCGAAAACATCTACAAAGAAGATTTACCAATTTTTTCAAATGGCAAAAAAAACAGGAACATTTATTGAATAGCTGACATTTTAAGTAAGCCCTCAAAATTTCTTCTAAATTTAACTTCAGTCTCAATTAGAAATTGGGATTAAGTAAATCTTTATTTTATCTCTTACAAAATTGAAAATTGAATCAAGAGGAATTTTTAATGATGAAATATTTTTTATCAAAATTTGATATATTTATGCATACTCCTTCTTTTATATATAGGTAGTCTTGAATATAAATAAATCAAATCCAATTATTATGGTTGGTCAATAGAACTTTTTCCCTTTTAAAATGTCTATTATATTAAAGTTTTAATTTTTTCATCTCTTTCCCTTTAATGGGGATGTCTCAAAAGAAACAAAAATATCCCTCCTCATAAGCCACATAAAAGAGACATCCCCTTTTTCTTTACCTCATTTGTAATCATGAAAGCATACAATTATTCAAACATTATCCTTTTCCTAATTTTGCTGATAACCATCTTTAGAACAAATCCTTAAAAATCTGGAGACCTATCCTATATATATAATAGAGAATCTCTTCAACGTTAATCTCATTTCCCATACCCCTTTTATTAGCCTAATTTATTTTACAAACTCTTAGTTCTGATTTTTTAATTCTCTTTTTATATAAACTGTGTTTACTTATTGATAAAAATCAATCTCGTTTCTTGAGGAAGGAAAAACTTTGTTCTTTTACGGCGTTAATGTTATAATTATTCATTTTTACGATAATCGATTGACAGAGTTATGAGGAAAGGCTTAAAATAAAAAATGAAACAGCAGGAGAGAAAAGGTCCCCTCTGGGCACCATGGAGAATTGAATATATATTGCAGGAAAAAGATGATGAGTGTATTTTTTGTGTAAAAAGAGAAGAAAAACAGTTTGAAGATGAGCTGATTCTTTATCGTGGAAATCTGACCATGGTTGTAATGAATCTCTATCCATATACTAACGGACATCTTCTTGTGGCCCCTTTAAGACATATTGCCAACTTTGAAGAATTAACCAGAGATGAGGTAGATGATGTCGGTATAAAATTGCAAAAAGCAGTAGATGTTTTAAAAAAGACAATGAGGCCGGAGGGTTTTAATATTGGTATGAACCTGGGCAGGGTGGCAGGTGCCGGAGTTGAGGAACACCTGCATTTTCATATTGTCCCAAGATGGCTGGGTGATATAAATTTTATGCCCATAATGTCGGGGGCAACAGTAATACCGGAACACCTTAAGGTTACATATTATAAATTAAAAGAGCTTTTTAAAGATTTTTAGGTTATCCTTTGAACTTGATAAAGACTTTATTTATTACATTACTTTTTATTTTGGCCATAACCTTCTCCACGCAAAACTTAAATCTTGTGACTATCAATTATTTTTCAGAAAGCTGGAAATTAACCATCCCCCTTTATTTACTTGTGCTTGTTTCTGTGCTTATAGGCATTATTCTGGCTGGAATCGGTTTACTCGTAGACAGTATAAAATTCAGAAAGGTACTTAAAGAAAAAGAATCCATAATAAGAGAATTAAAAAAGAAAATTGCAGAAAGTTAAATATTTATATGAATAAAAAAACTCATTCGAAAAAGGTGGTACTTTTATTTTGCCTTTTAATCTCTCTATTTACATTCCAAATAGCCAGGGGAGACATTTATCTCTATATTGATGAAAATGGGGTTTACCACTTTACAAATATACCTTCAGGCAATAAAAAGTATACACTTTTTATTAAAGAAAGGGATACGTCCAATAATAAATTTTCAAAATCTGATTTTAGTAGCTTAATAAAAAAATTTGCCAATAAATACATGGTAAATGAAAATTTAGTGAAGGCTATAATAAAGGCTGAATCTAATTTCAACTCAGAAGCTGTATCCAAAAAGGGTGCAAAGGGCCTGATGCAGCTTATGCCTGGTAAAGCCAACGAATTGAATGTCCGAAATGTTTTCAATCCCAGTCAGAATATAGAAGGAGGGGTAAAACACTTCAAGTATTTATTAGATAAATATAAAGGTAATTTGCTGGTCAGTCTTGCAGCATACAATGCAGGCGAAAATGCCGTGAATAGATATAACGGAATTCCACCCTTTCCTGAAACCTGGGAATATGTAAACAAAGTCCTTGAATATTATGATTCATACGATAAAAAATAATTTTTTTTTGTTAGCAAAAGATATTTATATTATTCTTTAAAAAAATCATTTATAAATTAAATATGGAATTACTTTCCTTGAAAAAGGGTAAAGGAATTTTTTTATCTTTGCAAATTTAAATTAGCAATTTTTTTCATATAAATTTGTAAGAAGATCAATATAAAATATTTTTAATATTGAGAAGATTATATGTCATAAATACTAATTATTATGTTAGAAGCGAAATGTTCTTAATATTTATTGGTAAGGATTCCCTAAAAATTTAGTAGGAACTTAATGAAAATATCATAAAAATCTGGAGTGATAAGATATCTAAGACATTACATGTCATCTTTGATGGCAAAGCATTACGACCTGAATGGCCAGTGGATTTGGAACCTAATACTCACTATCTCGTAACTATAGAACGTGAAAAAACATCAGGTGAGCAGAACTTTTGGGATGTACTGAGCAGCCTCACCGGAACGGTTGAAGGGCCGGAAGACTGGTCACAAGAGCACAACCATTACCTGTACGGCACATCCAAAAAATGGAAAAGTATGAGAATTATGAGTTAAAGTTGTCTTCCTCCCTAACCCCAAAACAAATCATAAATAAATACAATGTGATTCCATTTAAAGGAAAGGGGCAGAATTTTTTAATTAATCCAGGCTCCTTAAATAAAATTATAGAATTATCAGAACTTTGCTCCGATGATGTAATATTGGAAATTGGTTCCGGAATTGGAAACCTGACCAGGTTAATTCTCCCCAGGGTAAAAAAACTTTACGCTGTGGAAAAGGATAAAAAGCTGATACATATATTAACAGAGGAACTTAAGGAATTCAAAAATGTAATCATAATGAATGAAGACATACTTAAACACCGTTTTTCTCATTTTATACAAGATGAGGGAGTAAAAATAAAGGTTATAGGGAATCTTCCTTATAATATCTCCACTCCACTCCTTTTTAATTTGATTAAGGAAAGAAGATTAGTATCTTCTGCTGTCTTAATGTTTCAAAGGGAGTTTGGGCAGAGGATTATTGCAGATTGCGGCAGTAAAGATTATGGAATCCTTTCTGTTTTCTGCCAAACATTCTTTAATATACAAAGGGGACATATAATTAACCCCAGTTCCTTTTATCCATCTCCAAAGGTAGAGTCTATTATTATAAAATTAATTCCAAAAGGGCATATTAAAATTAAACCGGAGCTGGAAAAAAATTTTAAAATACTTGTCAGAGCTGCATTTGGAAAGAGAAGGAAAAAATTGAAAAATGCCCTTCTCTACTCTGCATTATCTATAACAGAAGATATTCTGGCAATTGGATTTAAAAGGACGGGAATTTCTCTGGATAGAAGACCCCAGACATTGACTGCCGATGAATTTTGTAAGTTAACTGAGGCATTATTTACGAAAAATGTCTGCTGATTCTTGTCATCTGTCCGTTAAAAAAATTAAACTGGCAAACAAAAGTAAATGCCTTTTACTTAAATTGAACTAAAATGCCCTGTGGAAATTAGTTAATGCAACAAACAACAGACAACGAACCACAGACATTACTAATGAATAAGGTCAATACTAAAAAAGATAAAACTTTGACTTTTAAATTATAGTATAGTAATAGAATTCAAATTCCTATGAGGATCATTTATCTATTTATATTAATTGCGAAAAGTCATAACTTAACTAAATAAAAGAAGCAGGAAAATAATCATAAAGTAATCAAATAATGAAAGGATTTAGTTTCATACATACGGCAGACCTGCATTTAGATAGTCCTTTTAAAGGAATTTCTGAAGTAAGTAAGGAAATAAGTTTAGAATTAACAGAATCAACCTTTAAAGCATTTAATAAGATAATCGACCTTTGTATTGAAAAACAGGTTGATTTCCTGCTTATTGCAGGCGACATTTACGGTGGGGCGGACAGAAGCTTGCGGGCACAGCTTCGATTTCGAGATGGTCTAAAAAGATTATCTGAGGCGGGAATAAAATCTTATATTGTACACGGAAATCATGACCCGTTAGACGGATGGTCAGCCAATTTAGACTGGCCCAAAAATGTTCATATCTTCAATGGAAAATCTGTGGAAAGAGTCTCGGTCGAAAAAGACGGCAAGGAAATTGCTCAAATTTATGGCATTAGTTTTCACACACGAGAGATAAAAACAAATCTAATAAACAAATTCCCGAAAATATCACAATCCAAAAAATCTTTGTTCACCATTGGTATGTTACATTGTAATGTTGGAACCAACACAGGACATGAACCTTATGCACCCTGTACATTACAGGACTTAATCATGCAAAATTTCAATTATTGGGCCCTCGGTCATGTGCACAAAAAGGCAATTATAAATGATGATAATCCGCTGGTAGTTTATCCGGGCAATCCTCAGGGTCTTCATCCCGGAGAGACGGGCGACAGAGGATGCTTCTTAGTCAACGTTGACGACAATGGTGAATCAACTGCTGAATTTATCAGGGTTGATTCCATAAGATGGTTTGTAGAAGAGCTATCAATTGACTCACTTTATACAGAACAAGAACTAATCTCAAAAATACACAACTGCATCGATAATATCCGTGAAAAAGCAGAAGGACGTCCATCAATTTGCAGAATTATTCTTACCGGCAGAAGTACTCTGCACTCATCCATTGCTCGAAAAGGTGTTTTGGATGATATTCTCAAAGACGCAAGGGAGGATGAAGAAGGGGAAAAACAATTCGTTTGGATTGAAAGCATTGAGGACAATACGAATTCTGAAATCGACCGAAAATTACTGCTGAATCGCAAGGACTTTATCGGCGATCTGGTCAGGCTGTTTGAAGAATTTTCGCATGACAAAACGAAAATAGCTGAACTTAAAGAGGCCCTCAACCCCCTATTTATCTCTCCCGGCGGAAGAAAACTCCTTGAATCTTTTGATGACGAACATTTTCTTGATTTAATAAAGAAGGCGGAAAGACTCTGTCTGGATAAACTCATGGGGGTTCACCCCCATGAAATTTGAAGAGATTTATATTGACGGTTTTGGAATATTTCATGATTATCACATAAAGAATTTAACTCCTGGGCTTACCATCTTTATCGGAGTGAATGAAGCCGGGAAATCAACAATTCTCTCTTTCCAAAAACGAATTTTTTTCGGCTTTCGTGACAGACGCCGTAGACTCAACCTTTATCCTCCTCTTTCAGGGGGCAATCACGGAGGCAGGTTAATTGTATCAACCATTAATAGTAAAAGATATACAATTGAACGATACTCCGCGAGAGACAATGATGTAAAAGTGATTTTATCTGACGGTTCAACAGGTGAAACCACAGAACTCTCTGACCTCCTCGGACATGCCAACAAAGACATTTTTGAAAATATTTATGCCTTTGGTCTAACCGAACTCCAGGATTTTGAAACACTCAACAGTGAGGCGGTAAAAGGACGAATCTACAGCGCGGGAACCGGAATCGGCGCTATTTCCCTCTCAGAAGTGCAGAAAAATCTCGAAACAGAAGCCGGCAACATCTTTAAGGAGCGAGGGAAGAGCAAACCAGAAATCAATGTTCTATTCAATGAAATTAAAAATATTGATTCAACGCTTCGGGAAATAGAAAAAGACGCCCAAAATTTTGACAGGCTCCACAAAGAGTTAGAAGAAATAACTATGGAAATTGTGAATGTCGAACAAGAACGAAACCGAATAAGAACCGGATTCAACCACACTATAAACTTGATTACAGTTTGGGATGACTGGAGAAAAATAAAAGAAGCTGAAGAGCATCTACAAAAAATTCCGGTTATAGAGAACTTTCCGGGAAACGGCATAGAAATGCTGGAAAGAAATATAGAAAAAATCGATGAATTAAATGAAAATATTTCTGAAAAGAATGAAGGGCTTGAAAAGATCAAGATTAAAAAATCCCGGATAAAAATAGATGAAAATCTGCTCAATAATAAGGAGCAAATCCTTGAACTCCAAAAAGGGCAGGATAAATATATTTCTGCTGTTGGAGATCTGCCGGCTTTGGAAGAAAAACTAAAAAGAGACAGAGAGGAGATGAAAGGGGCACTGCATGAA
>JAXHUS010000094.1:0-7689 GCA_034189305.1 Thermodesulfobacteriota bacterium
TTGATAGAGAAGAGGCTGTATTGTAAAGGAAGTTGAATGTGATTGAAAAGCAGGGGGAAGAATTTGAACAATTGAATGATGTTAAGGGGGATAAACTCAAGCAATGAAGACGTCCGGAAAATTGCCGCTCTTGCAAAGGAAATATGCCCGGACCGAATTCAGCTCAATACTGTGGTGCGTCCGCAGGCCGAGGATTTTGCCGCGGCCGTTTCAAAAGAACAGATGGGAGCCCTGACCGATTTGTTTCACCCTGCCGCCGAAATTGTAGCTGAGTTCAGCACCGGGCATGCTGAAAATATACAGGCCAACCAGGATACAATTCTTTCTATGCTGCAGTGCCGTCCGTGCACGGCTGACGATATTGCGGATGTATTCGATATGCATCTGAATGAAGTGGCGAAATACCCTGGAAAATTAATCCGTACCAAAGTGATCCGCGTGGAACAAAAGGATAAATCTGTCTGCTATTCGGCGGTTATCGGAGAGGATAAAGAATACAGAAGACATAATTCAGAAGGATCGGAAAAACTTAGAGTAAAAAAATGAAGAGGAAAGAAATTTCAGAAACAAATCTTAACGGCCTTATCCAGAGGATCAAACAGGAAGGGATAGAAAAAGCGGAAAAAGAATCGGGAGAGATTATAAAAAGAGCCGAAAAAAGGGCATCTGAGATAATAGGGGTGGCAAAAAAAGAAGCCGATTTAATTATTGTCAGAGCCGAAGAAGAGATAAAAAAAAAGGAAGATATGGGCAAAAAAAGGCTTGAGATGGCAGTTAGAGATGTTATTATAAGTGTTCGGAATTCCCTTGTCCATATATTTGGTTCTTTAATTAAAGAAGATTGTCAAAAGGTTTTTTCCGGCAAGACACTGAAAACGATATTGCTTAAAGTTATAGACGGATGGCAGAAAGATACGGACAGGGATACCACCTTTGAGGTACGATTGAGCGAGACTGACAGGAACGTACTGTCCAGCATTTTTTTATCAAGACTTAAAGATAAGATAAAAAGCGGAATAGAAGTAAAAACCCATCCTGAGATTAAAGCGGGTTTTTATATAGGCGAAAAAGACGGACATTTTTATTATGATTTTAGTGATGAATGTATCGCTGATGTTCTGGCTCAATTTTTAAATCAGGACATGGTCGGTGTCATTGATTCAATAAAAAGAGAGGAAAAGTAGGCGTGGGGAGACAATACTATTATACCCTCAATTCTTTGCCCCATCTATTTTTTAATAAGCCTCTTCCGATAAATAAAGAAGTCTTTTTTGCCATATGCAGGACAGAACTTGATACAAAGGATTTTGAAATCCTCCAATCCGTTAGTCTGTTTCAGACCGAATCTGATCAATCGTCTCTCACTGTATTAAAGGAATGGCATAAATGGGAAAGAGGAATCAGAAATGAGCTTGTTAGATTAAGGGCGGAAAATTTGGGTATAGATGCCGGTTTATATCTGAGAGATGATGATTATGATCTGTCCTGCTCGTCTGTAGCCGCGGAGGTCTTTAATGTTGAATCGCCTTCTGCCGCCGAAGAAATGCTTGACGGAGCACGGTGGAGATTCCTTGAAGAACTTGAAACCGGTCGCTATTTTGATAAAGAAAGGCTTGTTATCTATTACCTTAAACTTCAGTTATTAGAGAGAAGGTCTATTTTTAATACTGAAAAAGGTCATGAAAAACTAAAGGCCGTTATAAATCAGGTGGAGGAAATATGGACACAGAAAGTCAAAGCCGGGTCTTTATATGAAGAATAAAGGCAGTATTGTCGGCGTTAATAGAAACATGATTACCGCTTTATTTTACGGCAATATAAAGCAGCATGAGGTTGGTTATGTCGTTTTGGAAGGAAGGCACCTAAAGTCGGAAGTCATACGTATAAAGGGTAATAAGGCGGATTTGCAGGTTTTTGAAGATACCAGGGGCATTAAAGCGGGAGATATTGTTGAGTTTGCCGATGAATTATTGTCGGCAGAGCTTGGACCGGGGCTACTGGGACAAATTTTTGATGGTCTGCAGAATCCGCTGAATAAGCTGGCGGATGAATGCGGTAATTTCCTTGAAAGGGGTAAATATATCTATGCCCTGCGGGAAGATGTTAGATGGAGTTTCACACCTGCCGTAAAGCCTGGTGATATAGTACGGGCAGGTGATACAATAGGCACTGTCCCGGAGGGTATCTTTACCCACAGGATAATGGTGCCTTTTTATATGTCGGATTGGTATAAGACTGTAAAAATAGTTCAGCCCGGATTATATGGCGTGAAAGAAGAGGTTGCCGTTGTGAAGGATGAAAAGGGGCAGCTTATATCTTTGAGTATGACTTTCCAGTGGCCGGTAAAAAGGCCTGTTGTTTCATACCTGGAAAGATTGGATCCTTTTGAGCCTCTTATAACAAAGATAAGAATCATCGATACCCTTTTTCCTGTTGCGAAAGGCGGTTCATATTGTATTCCCGGCCCTTTTGGGGCCGGAAAAACCGTGCTTCAGCAAATAACGAGCCGTAATGCAAAAGTGGATATAATAGTAATAGCTGCCTGCGGAGAGAGGGCCGGTGAAGTGGTTGAAACAATAAGGGAATTTCCCGAAATTACGGATAGTTACACAGGGAGGTCACTTATGGAAAGGACAATCATTGTCTGCAACACAAGTTCCATGCCGGTTGCTGCCAGGGAAGCATCGGTTTATACGGCCGTTACAATGGCAGAATATTATCGGCAGATGGGGCTTGATATATTGCTGCTTGCCGATTCAACTTCAAGATGGGCTCAGGCAATGAGAGAGATATCCGGCAGGTTAGAGGAGATACCGGGAGAAGAAGCCTTCCCCGCTTACCTTGAGTCTGTCGTAGCAGGTTTTTATGAAAGGGCTGGACTGGTGAGGATGAAGGATGGCAGTACCGGTTCTATTACAATAGGAGGAACAGTAAGTCCTGCGGGAGGGAATCTGGAAGAACCGGTAACTCAGGCCACGCTTAAAGTAGTGGGAGCCTTTCACGGCCTGTCCAGAGAGCGCTCCGATTCCAGACGGTATCCCGCCATTGACCCCCTGGAAAGCTGGACAAAATATACGGGGATTATCGATGTCGGAACAAGAACAGGCGTGGTTAAGTTTCTTTCCAGAGCGAATGAGATTGACCAGATGATGAAGGTGGTGGGAGAGGAAGGAACATCATTAGAGGATTATATACTATATCTTAAGGGAGAATTTTTCGATAATGTTTATCTTCAGCAAAATGCCTTTGATGAGGTTGATGGTGCCACCTCAGAAAAGCGTCAGGGGAGGGTTTTCTCTATTATTGAGAAAATAATTGCCGCCCAATTTGAATTCAAGAATAAGGAAGAAGCCAGAAAATTGTTTCATAACCTGAGGCTGATTTTTCTTGATTACAATAATTCACAATGGGATTCTGACGAATTTTATAAAAATGAAGGTCGTGTCAGAGAATTGCTGGTTAAGTATGTAAAGGAGGACAGAGATGTAGGGGATCTAAGACTCAGACAGGCTTTGATAGAATCTGATCTGGACTCAACCTTTGACAGAGCGAAGCAGGCAAAGCTAAAGAAGGGCGGAAGATTAACAATGGTAACGGAAGAAAATGAGGAAGATATACAATAAGATTATTCAAATATCGGGCAATGTAATTGTGGTCTGTGCGTCAGGCATAAAATATGAGGAACTCGCCCTTGTTTCATCCGATATGGGTGATTCTCTGGCGGAAGTTATTCGTATTGATGGGCAGCAGGTATACCTTCAGGTATTTGCAGGCAGCAGCGGCATATCAACCGGTGATGAGATACGTTTTTTAGGTCATCATATGGAGGTGTCTTTTTCAGAAAACCTTATGGGAAGGATATTTGACGGAACAGGGAATCCCCGTGATAGAGGGCCGGCGCTTTCTGAAAACTTTATTAAAGTGGGCGGACCCGCTGTAAATCCGACCCGACGTATTATACCTTCCAACATGATTCATACCGGAATACCGATGATCGATCTGTTTAATTCCCTGGTGGAATCCCAGAAAATATCCGTTTTTACAACTTCGGGAGAGCCCTATAATGAACTTTTAGCCCGTGTGGCTCTGCAGGCGAAAGTTGATTTAATTATCCTGGGAGGCATGGGGCTCAGATATGATGACTATCTTTTTTTTAAAAATATCCTGGAAAAGGAAGGGGCGATAAGTCGCTCAATCCTCTTTATCCATACCGCAGCTGATCCGGTTGTAGAATGTCTTATGGTTCCCGACCTTTCCCTTGCCGTAGCTGAAAAATTTGCCCTTGACGGGAAAAAAGTCCTGGTTCTTCTGACGGATATGACAAATTTCTGCGATGCCTTAAAAGAGATTTCCATTATAATGGAGCAGGTTCCTTCTAACAGGGGTTATCCGGGAGAACTATACAGTCAGCTTGCAAAAAGATATGAAAAGGCGGTTGATTTTGAAGATGCGGGATCACTAACGATTCTTTCAGTAACGACCATGCCCGGTAACGATGTGACGCACCCGGTGCCTGACAATACCGGTTATATTACAGAAGGGCAGTACTACTTAAATAACGGCAGAATTGAACCATTCGGGTCATTGAGCAGGTTAAAACAGTTTGTGAATGGTAGAACCAGGGATGACCACCGTGCTTTGATGGATGCCATGGTACAGCTCTATGCCTTTTATCAGGAGACTCTTGAAAAAAAAGCCATGGGTTTTATAATGTCCCCATGGGACGATAAACTCTTAAAATATGGAGGCCTTTTTGAACAAAAATTGATGGACCTTTCCGTGAATATATCCCTTGAAGAGGCTCTGGATACAGGATGGGCCATATTAAAGGAATGTTTCAAACCTGAAGAAACAGGATTGAGAACGGAACTCATCAACCGTTTCTGGTCTAAAAAATAAGTATGGGCATTATTTGAAGTTTTGGTTTCGCAAATTTGATAAACAGGCAAACAATTCGCGGGGATCAGTTGACAGTGTAAAGGAAAAGATTTTAGCTAATAGGAGTTATGGTAATTTTGGGTTGTGAAAATGTTTAAAAGTTGATGGACTTTTTTAAAGAAAAAGCTTAACTGACAACCGATCCCTGGTCCCTGTAAACTGCTACATAAACAGGAAATGGAAAAGGTCAGGCTTACAAAGACCGAGCTTAAAAGACAGAAAGACAGCCTTAAAAGGTATAATCGTTATTTGCCGACGCTTTATATAAAGAAACATCAGCTCCAGAAACAGATAGAAAGAATAAGGATGGAGCTTAAAAAAATACAAAAGGAATTTAATAAGCTGACGGATGAATTAACTCCATGGATTGGCCTCCTTGGTGAGGATGTAGGGTTAAATGATCTGATTAAATTGCAGAAAATCGAAACAAAAAAAGAGAATATTGCTGGAGTAGATATCCCTGTTTTTGTGAAAGCTCACCTGGATATTAAAAGATATGATTTATTTATATATCCTTTATGGGTTGACAGGGCAATCATTATTTTTAATAAAATGATATACACTCAGTCGGAAAAAAAAGTGCTGGAATTTCAGGAACGATGTTTGCAGAAGGAACTGCAGGTTACATCCCAGAGGGTAAATTTATTTGAAAAGGTTAAAATTCCTGAGACGAAAGAAGCCATAAGAAAAATTCTCATCTATCTCGGCGATCAACAGATAGCCGCTGTAGGCTGGGCAAGAATTGCAAAGAAGAAAATAGAAAGAGCGGGATAGGACAAATGATAGTATGCATGAAAAAGGTGTCGGTTATTATAAAATCCTTATGGCAAGATGAGGTTTTGAATAGCCTCGGTGCAATAGGAGTCGTTCATTTAACCCCGGTAAACCAATCTAAAAATGTGAAGATTGAAGAATTGAAAGATAAAATAGCGCTGTTGGAAAAATCTCTTTTTTTGATTTCCGATACATTAAAAAGGGAGAGAAAGGGGGCGGAAGTCTCAGATTCCGAATTTGAAAAAGACGGCCTGTCCCTTGCAAAAGAATTGTTTGCCTGTGTGGATAAAATAAAACAACTTGAAGATAAGATAAAACAGCTTGAGTTAGAATACGACAGGTTAAGGGTCTGGGGGGAGTTTAATCCTGAAGATATCAATACATTGAAAGGCAGCGGCCTTACAATCAGATTTTTCCGGTGCCGTCAAAAGGAATTAAAGAATATCCGGGAAGGATTAAACATTCATATTATTTCTATCAGAGGATCAACCCTTTTCATCGCCGTTATATCCGATAAAGATAATATTAATATCCCCCTTCAGGAAGTGCGAATTCCGACTTGCGACATTGGAAAAATCAAAATTATGCTGGATGACTATAAAAATCGGCTTAACAATATAAAAAAAAGGAGAAATGAACTTTTTCGGCAGACGTCTTTAATAAAAAAAACCCTTGCCTGTTTTCAAGATATCCTCAGCTATGAAGAAGCAAGGGCGGGTATGGGTAGAAAAGATGATATTTCATACCTGGTGGGTTTCTGCCCTGAGTCTGAGATTCAAAGCCTTAAGATAATCGCCGAAAAAAAAGAATGGGCAATTCTTATAGGGGAGCCTGCGGATGATGACACTGTTCCCACTCTTATGAAGCACTCTAAATGGACAGTATTGTTCAGGCCGGTTATGAATTTCATCGGTGTTATCCCGGGCTATCGGGAGTACGATACCAATGCCCTTTTTTTAATATTCTTCAGCATCTTTTTTGCGCTTCTTGTCGGAGATGGAGGGTATGGCATTGTTATGCTTATTATGACGTTCCTGGTTAAAAAGTTTTATAAACAAACCTCAAAAGAATTAATCCTTCTTTTCTATTTTCTCTCCGGTACAACTATCCTCTGGGGAGCCGTCACAGGCAACTGGTTTGGTGTCGAGGCATTAAGCCATCTGCCGGTATTGAAGCAAACAGTTATTCCCTATTTATACACTTATGCCGGTAAAAATGAGGGTTCAGTCATGCGATTGTGTTTTTTTATAGGGGTTGTCCAGCTTTCTATTGCCCATATATGGGCGGCTATCAGGGCTTATCCCGCTCCTCAAGTTTTTGCTGAACTGGGATGGGCGGCATTAATCTGGGGAATCTACTATATTGCCAGATTTCTTGTACTGAATGAAGTTTTGAATCCCCTTGGATTGTTTCTGCCGGTTATCGGAATGGTCATGGTGGTATCCTTCGGGGAACAGAAAGGGGATGGCACTGTAAAAGGTGTTGTCAGGGGATTGGCAACCTTTCCCGTCAATATTCTGACCGGAATAGGGAGCCTTTCCGACCTTGTTTCATATATCCGATTATTTGCTGTCGGTCTGGCTACCAGGGAAGTAGCCGCTGCTTTTAACAATATGGCATATGATATTGGATTCGATACTGGATTAAAAATCCTAATAGTTATTATAATACTTTTGTCCGGCCATACAGTCAATGTAATTTTGGCAGCCATGGCAGTGCTTGTCCACGGTGTCAGGTTGAATCTTTTAGAATTTTCTAAACATTTAAATATAGAATGGTCAGGCATCCCCTATCGTCCATTTAAAGTTGCGATACAGTAATAACCTGTTCAAAAGGGTTATTAATCCATTAATAACATATAAAATTTGAAGGGAGTTTAAGCATGGAAACCACAATTAGCGTAATAAAGGCGGACATCGGCAGTATAGGAGGTCATATTAAACCAAGTAAGAAGATTATAAACAGGGTTAGGGATTT
>JAXHUS010000095.1:0-4924 GCA_034189305.1 Thermodesulfobacteriota bacterium
AAAACCGGGGGGAACTACTAAATTGGTTGTAGACTCTTCTATAATACCAGGGCCTGCAATTACATCTCCCTGTAAAAGTTTATCTCCTGCATAAATAGAGGTTTGTATATACTTTTTATCCTCATCAAAGAAACATTCCCTTGTTTCCTTTAGTGCGTCTTTAAGATTTCCTTTTCTTTTGGGGATAACTTCAAATGCCGGTTTTGGCACCACCCCAACGGCTTTCAAACGGAAATAAAGGAACATCACTTTCATTCCCGGGAAAGAAAAATTGTAGAGTTCATCATGCCTTCCATGAAATGTATTAATTATTTTTTCAATACCTGCTTTATCTAAATTACCCGAAGGAACTCCTACTTCAACTTCTTTGAATTGCCTTGTATAACGCATATCCACGGATTTTATAATAACCATGTCTTCATCCGAAATACCTTCATTCTTAAGAGATGCTATTCCTTCTCTGGCCATTTCATTATATACATTATTGACCACATCAAGATTTAATTCACCTTCTTCCACAGGATACGAGCGAACCAATTCATGTTTATGATCGGAAAATAACATTCCAAATGAACTGTAGCATGACGCATGTTTCGGAACCAAAAGATGAGGTATTTTAACCTTTTCAGCTATCCTTACACCATGGACAGGGCCTGCACCTCCGCCACAAATCAGACAAAAATCCCTTGGATCATAACCGGTTTCAGCAAAAACCTCGTCTATTCCGTCGGCCATTTTAGTATTTATTATATTGAATATACCGGCAGCAGCCTCGGTAATATTCAAATTCAGTTTATCCGCCACCTTTTCTTCTATTGCTTTTTGTGCTTTATCAACATTCAGCTTAAATTCTCCACCTAAAAAAGAATCCGGTGATATATACCCCAAAATTAACGCTGCATCGGTAACGGTTGGTTCTTCTCCACCCTTATCATAACATGCCGGTCCTGGAACACTGCCTGCACTGACAGGACCAACATCTAAAACATTCATTTCATCAACAAAGGCAATACTTCCCCCACCAGCGCCCAGAGTATTAACATCCACCATATTTACCCCTAATCGATTATTTTCAATCCATTTCTCATTAGTAACAGGTATAGATTCCTTTTTACAAAAGGTAACATCAAAACTTGTTCCCCCGGTATCAATAGAGATTATATTCTCAAATCCTGCTATTTTCCCGAAATAAATACCAGCCACCGGTGCGGCGGCCGGTCCTGAATTTATTATGGATACCGGATTTTCAATGCATGCCTGAACACTCTGAACTCCCCCACTCCCCTGCATTACCACTAAATCTCTTTGATAATTAAAATCCTTTAACTTTTTACTTAGTTCCTTAAAATATCTTGATGTGGCAGGACCGAGATAAGCGCTTATTACTGTAGTATTAAACCTTGTAAATTCCCTGACATAGGGTAAAACCTTGCTGGATCGGGCTATATAAAACTTTTCATCCGACCTTAAAATATCTTCAGTTCTTATCTCATGTTCAGGGTTAATATAAGAAAAGAGAAAGCAGATGGCGATTGACTCAACGCCATCTTCTTTAAATGCTTTTATTGCATTTAAAACCCCTTCTTCCTTTAAAGGAATTTGAACCTCTCCGGTATTCAAAATTCTTTCTTCAACCACCAATCGCAAATATCTGGGACAGAAAACTTTAGGAGGGGGAATTTTTATGTTATAAGTGGATTCTAATTTAATACCCCTTCTTAATTCAATTATATCTCTGAAATTCTTAGTGGTAATCATTCCTGTCTTTGCTCCACCCTTACCGGTTAACATGGTATTAGTAGCCATAGTAGTGCCATGAATTAATAAGTCTACATTTTTTAAGAAATTTAAGATGTCCATACCATAATATTTAGCGGTTTTTTTAAGGACATCAATCACGCCGGTTACATAATCTTCGGTTGTCAGAGATTTAAAAGATTTCACTTTTTCGCTTTTTTCAAGGCATACTACATCGGTAAAAGTACCGCCTGTATCTATTGCAACCTTATACATAAGATGACCCCTTTCTTATCATGATTAAAATATAAATTCTATACGGCTATTAGACCCGTAACTTTCCGGTAGCTTCTTCATCTACCTCATAAGTCCCGGATTTAAAAACTACTTTGTAATCCTTTTCAGCCGATTTTTTTGAAACAAATTCATTCCTTACATCTTCACGTACCTTTTGAATATCTCTTTTGCCAGGGTCTTCGATTCCACATCCTCCACCGGTATTCTGAACCAAAATATCTCCAGGTTTAAGTCGATACATTCTCTTTGCTCGGATTTCGACAATCTTTTCATTATTATTGCTAAGTAAATACTGGCGATTAAGGGGCGGGGCTTTTCCCCCACTAATTCCAGACATGGGAACCCTCTCACCACATGAATTACCTGTAGAAAGACCACACTCCAGTCCAACATTTTTCATTCTCCAGTCCATGCCCAGGCCGCCCCTCCATTGACCGCATCCACCGCTGTCAGTTAAAAATTCATATTTAATAATCTGCCATGGATACTCAATTTCCAACATTTCCACAGAAGCTCTTGCAAGTCTTCCACCTGCGGTTATAGGAGCGATATGAGGCCAGCCGTCAAAATCCCATGTGGCCCCGGAACCGCCACTACCATTCATACAAACAAAGATATAGGGTTCTTTTTTTCTGGGATCAATGCCGAATGTAAAGTTTCCATAATGACGTGCCCATGGAGCACATACCTTCTCAGGGATAGCCCTTCCTAATGCTAAATGAACCGATTCGAATATCTGCATTCCCAGGGCTACCGGACAACCACCCACAGTTGCAGGATAGGTGGGGTTAGTACAGCTTCCTTCAGGGGCCTCAATTTTTATAGGTCTGAAGCTTCCTTCATTAACATATTCAGATAATTTGGGATCGATACACATAAATATTGCTGAATAAACACAGGCCTGGGTATTGGCAAGGGGACTGTTTACCATATTTGCCTGTTTATCACTATCAGAAAAGTCAATAGTCATCTCATTTCCTTTTATCTCTATTTTGCATCTCACCCAGACCGGCTTATCAAGAATAGTCCCGTCATCATCAGTAGCGGCCTCCCCCTGATAGACACCATCAGGCATTTTTTCAATCTCTCTCTTCATGGCTTCCTCGCCCCTTATAATCATCTCTTCAATACATGAAAATACTTCATCTTTTCCGTATTTATTTAAAACTTCTTCAATTACCCCCGATCCCTTCTTTAAAGCTGCTATGGCGGCCATTCCATCCATTCTCACTTTATCACTAAGTCGAACATTATTCAGGATATGCTTAAAAATTTCCTGTTCCTTCCCTTTTTTATAAATTTTTGTTGGTTCAATTCGTACTCCTTCAGAATATATGTCGTGTACAGCAGGAAAATATCCGCCGGGGAAAGCACCTCCCGCATCAAATTGGTGTGCCCGCAGCATAATGAAAAATACAAGTTCCCCTTTATGAAAAACCGGGAGAAAATAGGTCCAATCCGGTAAGTGGGTACCTTTAGCCAGATAGGGATCGTTTTGAAGAATTACATCACCAGGAGAAAAATCTGATCCGAATTTTTCAATGGCTGCTTTCATAGTTAGATTGCCGGCTCCGGCCTGTGCGGGAAGACCTATTAGCGTAGCCACAGTTCTCCCTATGCTATCAAATAATCCGACTGAATAATCATGTAGTTCCGATGTTAAAAAGCTCTGGGATGTCTTTTCAACTACGATACCAACCTGCCTGCCCACTGTGGCCAAACTGTTTCTAACTACAGAAAGCGTTATAGGGTCAATTTTCTTCATAATTTACCTCCAGGAATGACAAAGAATTATCTGTTAATTCATAATCTAAATAAAGGGATGTCTTTATAATCTTTTGTTGCATTATAATAAGTCATCTATAAAGGGCTGCTTTGAAAATTATGGTGCATATTTCATTGGCACTCTGTTTTTGCTGTAAACTTATGATTGATAGCTGAAGGCTCACTATTTTGCACTTTTTCACTTTTCAATAATATAATGGAGAATAAACCCCTGTCTTCACGATAGCATATCTTAATAAGAACCCCCCCATTAGAATCAGGATACTGGATATACCGGTTAAAATAAGAATGGGGGTTGCATTTTTTATAAGGATGCTTGAAATTAACATAAAAAATGGTACTATAAGTCCTATTATAACTACCCCACCAATAAATAACCCCATGAATTCACCCTTGATTAAAATGAAAATTGATTCTTTAGCTGCCAGGTTTCCATTTAACATAGTTTCTACCAGACTATAGAGACATAATAATCCAAAAATTATTAGGACAATTTCCATCTTCATAAGTATATTAAGAATAACCACAGTCTGATTTCCTAATGTTCCTGCAGATAATATGGTTATTAAGAGTAAAACGGCTAACCCATTATATAAACTAAAAAAAAGAAAGAGTGGGAATAATGCTGCCGTATCCCAGGATGGTATGTTTTTTACTGCTCCAAGGAGAAAGGCTGGATAAATCATAGCAAGAAATGAAAAGGGGACAGCAGTCATTAACATAACTTTTCCTAAACTGGTTGTCTTATCCCAGGGAAGCCACTCAAATAGTTCAAGGGAAGGCAATGAATATCCTAATTCACAGAGAAAAAATATCAGGAGAACAAATGAACCCCTGGTCATCCAGGAGGAAGGAGTTAAAAATATACGGTAAAATTTTTTAGTAGTTTTTAAATCAATAAGAAGACATAATAATCCTATAAACGTAAAGATAGGACTTAAAATCTTCCCTGTTTTAAAAATAATCTCATATTTATTCTGGAGTTCCAGGATGAAACTAAAAAAGAAGCATCCCCCTCCCATTCCAGAGAAAAACAATGCAGAAACTATCAAAATACCCCAGCTTGTCTGTCTTTCAAAATTCATAGAATCTCCTCATTCAGGTA
>JAXHUS010000096.1:0-9056 GCA_034189305.1 Thermodesulfobacteriota bacterium
CTTAAAAAACTTGCAAGTATCATAAAAGATAATGGCGCTGTTGCCTGTATACAGCTTCAGCATGCCGGCAGATTTGCCAGGGTCAGAAGACCCCTTTCGGCATCAAAATTACCTTATAAGTTAGCCACAGGAGCTGTTGTTACTTCAAGGCAGATGACAATTGAAGAAATAGAAAATACTATAAATGATTTTGCCTGTGCAGCATTAAGGGCGAAGGAATCTGGATTTGATATGGTCGAACTCCATGGAGCAACGGGTTATCTCTTGACCCAGTTTATTTCCCCACGAACCAATAAAAGAACCGATAGATATGGTGGAAGCCTTAAAAAAAGAATTCTCTTTCCTATTGAAATAGCAAAAGAAATAAAAAGTCTGGTAAGTGAAGACTTTCCGGTTGGTTACAGATTCTTGGCAGATGAGTTTTTACCGGATGGTTTTCAAATAGATGAGGCAAGGGTATTTGCAAAGGAGCTTGAAAAGGCAGGCATATCATATCTTTCTGTAACAGGGGGGACTTATGAGTCTATGTTTTTGCCGGAAGTGAGAGAAATTATGAAAAAGGAAGGGAGCACCGTCTTTTTAGCAGAAGAGATTAAGAAAGTGGTTAAAGTTCCGGTTTTTGGAAATGGCAGAATTGTAGATCCCTACTATGCAGACAGCATTATTGCTTCAGGGAAGGTAGATGCTGTGGCTTCGGCCAGGCCCTTATTTGCAGACCCTGATTTTGCAATAAAATCCAAAAATGAGGAGATTGATAAGATAATAAAATGCATTGATTGTGGTAATTGTGCAGAGCAAATTATGAAATCCGGCAAACCGGCTGCCTGTTCCCAATGGGAGGAAGGGTTAAAGGGTTTATAGAGTTATAGAATTCTTTGAGTTTAACCCAGTACCCAGGGTAATACGGCAGCGGGTAAAATCCAATATTTTATTATCGAATCTGATTACCCGGGGTTAACATTATGAACACAAGGAAATCAAGGAAAATAAAGAACCTTAAATAAGGAGGATAGTATGGCAGAAACAGATTATGATGTTATTTTTATTGGTGGTGGGCATAATGGGCTTACCTGTGGTTCTTATCTTGCCAAAGCAGGGCTTAAAGTAATTGTGCTTGAAAGAAGGCACAACATAGGCGGGTGTGTGTGTACCGAAGAGGTTACACTTCCCGGTTTCAAGCACAATCTCCATTCTTTTTACCATGGCTGGATTCATGCAGGACCGGTATATAAAGAACTGGAACTGGAAAAATACGGCTGCCGATATGTATTCCCGGAAGAACAATATGCCGTTGTATTACGTGACGGAAGCAGTCTGGTCTTTTATCAGGATATGAACAAAACATGTAAGGAGATTGAAAAGTTTTCCAGAAAAAATGCAAGAACTTATAGGGATATGGTTCAAAAATATGAACCTTTAAAGGGGATTATTTTCGGAGCATTTTTTAATCCACCGGTTCCACCGTCCCGGCAGTACGCCCCTTTTGAGGGTACTGAGGAGGGTCTGGATTTTTTAAGTTATCAGATGTCAAGTCCCCAGAGAATTTGTGATGAGCTTTTTGAGAGTGATATTGTTAAATTGTGGGTTTGCGCCATGACTGCCCAGATAGGAACCCCCACCGATGCATGGGGTAGCGGTTATTCGGTTCCAATCATGTTCTCCTCCATGCATACAAAACCCTGGGGAATCTGTGTGGGTGGTTCGCGTATGGTGGCCGAGGCCATGGTAAAATCCCTTGAGGCAAGCGGGGGAAAGGTTATAAAAAATGTCCATGTGGAGAAAGTTATTGTAGAAGGAGGGACATCCAGAGGGGTAAGATTGACCGATGGGACAGAAATAATAGCAGAGAAGGCTGTAGTTTCGAATATCTCTCCCATGGGGACATTAATTGACCTGGTTGGTGAGGAGCATCTGGATGATGATTTTGCCGATAATGTTAAACTATGGTTAGAGGATGACATAATGCTCTTTACACCCCATTATGCTTTAAATAAATCTCCTGACTGGAAGGCTGCCAAAGATAATCCGGCAGTAAATAAATGTTTTGGGGTTTGGTTTGGAGTGGAATCCGTCTATGAACTGCAAACGCAGTGGAATGATATAAAGGAAGGGGCTATTCCCAGATACCCCGGGGGGTTGGCAACCTGTGTAACTATTCATGAATCCAAGTCAGGCTCCGCCGGGAAAACATACGGCCTTTATGTGGCAGTATACCACCTATAATCTGAAAGAGGGTCCTGAGAAGTGGGATGAGATTAAAGAGGAACTTGCCGATAGAATAGAAGTAATCTGGAAGGAATATGCGCCCAATATGAAGGCGGATAATATCCTTTCCAGGTATGTGCACACACCCCTTGACATCTCCAGAGAAATGATTTCCATGTTCAAAGGATCAATGGTTCAGGGCGGCATGATTCCGAATCAAATGGGAATTTTCAGACCTTTTAAAAGTGCAGCCATTCCCCCTTATCGAACACCAATAAAGAATCTATATATGTGCGGATGCTGTACCCATCCCACCGGCGGGTTAATTGCTGCTCCGGGTTATAATGCTGCCAATGCAATTTCTGAAGACCTGAAGATAAAGAAGTGGTGGAAGCCTTTTGTTCCCGAGGTTTAACATCCAAAAAATACGGAAATTTCTATACCATTAAATTTATCGTATAGGAATTTCTATTTTTGAGCGATTAAACAAATAACGCATAATTTATAAGGAGGGGGTTATGAAGAAAATATTTTCAGGTTTACTAATCTGGCTTTTTTTACCTGGTTTCATTCTTGCTCAAGAATATAAAATCAAACCAGGGGTAATAATTACTAAGGAAAATTATGGAAAATATCTCCCTGAACTCAAAGAGCTATTGCCGGCCGGGACTTTTTCGGTTTTTATAAATGGAGTTAAGAATGGATGGATAACCATTCCTGTTGTGAAAAGGCGGAAATATCAAGTTCCTCCAGGATGGGGAAATTTTACTTCAAAAAATTCCGGAAAATTTAAAGTGGCTAAAGATAATAAGCTCATTGGAGAATGGAAATCGGGACTTCCCTTTCCATATCCAGAAACCGGAGCCGAACTTGCCATGAATATATACAGAAGAAGGGAAGTGGGAGAGGAATTTAAGACCTGGGTCAGATGGTATTTAAAGAAAAAGACGGGACCACAGAAAGAAGTTTTGAGAACTATTTCCATAAAAAAAGTTATGTGGGCAGAGGAGATATTCCCCCTATACCTGAAATACCTGGAAATAATGGAACTGTAAACTGGAAGGAATCCATGCTGGTAATAAAGCCCTTCGATGTTAAGGGGTTCTCCATGGTCAGAGTTCATTACGAGGATCTATACAGGGATGATGATGCTTTTTCTTATATCCCTGCTTTGAGGAGGATCTTGAAGAATTCAAGCCAGGTCCGAATGATATTTGCACACAGCAATTATCCGGTGGAACAACAGGTTTGCCAAAGGGCATACCCCGTACCCATAACGATTACATTTGCCAGTGGATCTCCTTTGGGGAAATAGCAGGATATACTGACGAAACTGTCTCTTTAGTAGTGATTCCCGTTCTGCATAATGCATCCATACAAGCTGTTTGTGGTCCCACTATTTTAAGGGGAGGCACTATAGTCTTATCGAAGTCCCAAAGTCCAAAGGAACAATTTGAATTAATCGAAAAATACGGGGTAACCTATACCCTGCTTATACCGATTCAGATTTCCTACTGGATGGAGGCAGAAAATATAGCAGGACAGTATGATCTGAGTTCCCTTAAAGTTATAATAAGCGGTGCTCAAAAGGTAAAGCCTGAACTGGTCAGGTGGTGTAAGGACAGGCTTCATGTGGGATTTTGCAATGTGTTTGGAATGGCCGAAGGGCCGGCCTCCAGCACAAGGTGGAATGATTCAACGGAAACTCAACTTAATACTGTAGGAAGATCTCTTATAATTGATGCTGATGTTCAGATAAGGTTTGTTGATGATAAAAATATGGAGGTTAAAACTGGAGAGGTGGGGGAGATGTGTTCCAAAGGCCCCCTCACTTTTAAGGGTTACTTCAGAAACGACAGGGAGAATGCAAAATCCTTTGATGAAGAGGGTTTTTTCCATACTGGAGATTTAGTATCGGTTCGTCCAGACGGAAGGTTTGTAGTTGAAGGACGTAAGAAGGATATGATTATACGGGGGGGAGAGAATGTATATCCTGAGGCAACTGAAGACATTTTAGTCAAGCATCCTAAGATTGTAAATGCTGCAGTTGTCGGGATGCCGGATACTAAATTAGGTGAAAAGCTTTGCGCTTTCATCCAGCCGGTTGAAGGGCAAAGTTTCAACTTTGAGCAAGTCAAAAAATATATGAAAGGACAGGGGATTGCTGTATTTCAATGGCCGGAATGGGTGGAGGAGGTCAAGGGCTGGCCGTTAACAGCCGTTAACAAAATTAACAAAAGTCTGCTTCGGGCATATATAAAACAAAATTAGTTGAAAAAGGAGCGATAAACATTGAATTTGGCAATGAGTTTCTTAAACCTGACAGGATAAGTGTGGATGATGTTTTTTCAGGCAATGTTAAAATAAATTTTGAAGGCACACCTTCATAAACAGGATTTTAAATTTAGAATGAAATATTTAGGTAAATGCAATATAATTTGACTGTTGAAAATTGTTTATGTTATTTATGAAATTCTCATGCCCTGAGGGGCACAAATTAAATTCATTCATTCAATGATGCTGTTAAAAGAAAAAAGTAATACTATTAAAGATCGACTAAAAGAACTTCAGGCCCAGTTCGTAATGTTGCAAAAGATTTCAAATTCCCTGAACGTCTCTTCAGAACTTAACGATTTAATAAAAATTGGTTCAGATTTCTTTTTAGAAAAGGATAAAGACGGCATTAGTCTGATTTATGAATTTAATAAAGATAATAATACCCTATCTCTGAAGTATTATTATATAGATCCATTCCATAGAGACAAAATTGAAGGAAAATTTTCTTTTAAATCGTTTTTGGGAAGACAGATAGAAATCGAAAGGCTAAAAATATTTAAAGACTCGGTTTTTTCAAAGAGGTCAAGCATCATAAGTCCAAAGGAAATGTCTTTAAGGTATCTTTTTCCGGGTAAGGATTTTTTTGAATTCAAAAGAGTCCTTGAAAAGAAAAAATTAGTATCTTTAATAATAATTCCATTATTTCCGAGGAATCTTGTAGAAAGAATTATGCTTATATATACGGGAAAAAGGTTTATTAAAAGCGACCTTTCTTTTATAAGCATTATTGCCCAGCAGTTGGATCTGGCAATTGAAAGGGTTCTTCAATACAGGAGGGGAGAGGAAAAATATAGAGAACTTGGAGTTCTTTACCGTTTAGGTAACAAAATAAGTTCATTAATGAGGTTGGATGAGATACTAAAAATTATAATGGATGGGATCAAAGAGATAATCGATTATGATATTATCACAATTGGACTTTTAAGTAAGGATAGAAAGAGTTTTGATTTTTATGAGGCTCAGAGCGAAGATAAGGTACAGATGGCATGGTTTAAATCTCTTAAACCGGAGATTTCAGAAGAGTTTATTAGATGGATTGATGAGAGGAATTTTTCTGAGCCTATTTTTGTAGATATTGATTCTGATAATTCTCCTTTAGTAAATAAATATATAGCGGATAAACATTTTAGATATTTTTTAAATATTCCCATGGTGTCAGAGAATCGTTTAATTGGAGTTATCACTGTTGGAAGGAAGAATCCTGAAAAGTTTAGAGATAGAAGTATTAAAACCATGACAATTATTGCCTCCCAAGTTGCGGGTATTATTGAAAGAGCTAAAGAATATCAGGAGAATTTAGACAGAAAGAATCATGAGCTTGAAATTCTTACTCAAAAGATAAGACTTTTAAAGGATACAAATGAATTTGACAGCATGATTGGTAGAAATATTAGAATGCAGAATATTTTTCAAATAATTTCAAATATTGCAAGCTCTGATGCTCCTATACTGATTCAAGGAGAAACAGGCACAGGAAAAGAGCTGATAGCAAAGTCAATACATTTTAACAGTAACAGAAGAGATAACCCTTTTATAAAGATAAATTGCGCCAGTATTCCTGAGACACTTCTTGAAAGCGAATTATTCGGTCATGTAAAAGGAGCCTTTACAGGAGCATACAGGGATAGGATTGGAAAATTTGAGTCAGCCAATTTGGGAACATTACTCTTAGATGAAATAGGTGAAACCCCTTTTTCTGTCCAGGCAAAATTATTAAGGGTTCTGCAAGAAATGGAATTTGAAAAAGTTGGGGGTAATAAGACTATAAAAGTAGATGTAAGGATTATAGCGGCAACTAACCAGAATTTAGAAGAATCAATAAATACCGGAAAATTTAGAAAAGATATTTTTTATCGGCTTAATGTATTTTGTATCGATTTACCTCCTCTTAGGGAGAGAGTAGAAGATATTCCTTTACTTGCAATGCATTTTTTAAAAGTAGTATCAAAAAAATATCAAAAGAATGTAAAAAGGATTTCTTCCGAAGCCTTAGGACAACTTATTTCATATACCTGGCCTGGTAATGTGAGGGAATTGGAAAATACAATAGAGAGAGCAGTATTGATGGCTGATGATGAAATAATTAGAAATGTTGATGTAAATTTAAAAATTGGCAAAGATGAGTCGGATTATAAGATACAAAATAGATGCTTTTACGGGAAAATACCTTATAATGAGGCAATAAAACTTCTTAAAACAGAGTTTGAAAAGGAATACTTTAGAGAACTGCTCATTAAATATGAAGGGAATATGGAAAAGGTAATTAAAGATGCAAAAATTGACCGTAAAACTCTCTATTTAAAAATGAAACAATATGGACTTAAAAGAGAGTTGTTTAAAAAATATCGGGTATAAAAACCATGCTTTATTTATTCTTTGAACACTTTTTACTCACTTAAATAATAAATTCTAATATTTAATGTATTTATAGACGGGCCCTTATGATTTAACTTTCATCAAGAGAATGGAGGTCTTACTACAAGCTATCGCCAATGGAAAAGAAATGATATTTGCAATATTTTTTTATATTGTTTATTATAATTATAGTCTGCTACAAAGCTTCAGTTCATATACTACGTAAAAAAACATTCTACCATAATGAGTTGTTGTTCACAAAGGAGAAGACAGATTAAATATTTGGATTAATTTTCCCTTGAAATTGAAGCATAATGTAACCAAAGGGGGGTGGTTTATTATGTGTGGGTTTGTGGGTTAATTTAGTCAAACAGGGTACTTTCCCGGACATTAAAGAATATTCTGCGCTTTAAGGTTAACATAAGTAATAATACTTTCTGCATGCCGTACTCTCTTTTTCAGACAACTATAAGCTCTTAGCCTTCAGGATTAAATTGTTATTCGTACTGAAATGCTTCTTATTGATTGATAACTGGTAAGTTATAATCATAAATTTTTTAAATAAAGCAAGCATTATCATTAATTGGAGGGGGTTAAAATGTTAAAAGACGGATGGCAAATAATAAAATCCTTAATAGTATGTTTATTTACTTTAATATTATTTTATAACATTACAATAGCCGGTGAGGGGATAAAGGCCGGTGATATAATAGGGCAGGACAACTGGGAAAAGGCAAAGGGATATGTACCTGAAGTAGTTCTGAAGGAAATAAGAGATGGATATACATTTAAAGTTACTGCCGAACCTATAATTACCGGGACGCCGGCTTTTATAAAAGCAAGCAGAGAATCCAGGACAAAATTGGGTCCTGATGGAGGGTTGGAGGGTTATAATGGCGGTATACCTTTTTATAATAATTTTAATCCTGATGGAAAGGATGCAGCATTAAAAGCCGGCTGGAATCTTTATCGAACCTACTTTGGGGATGATTCGATTTATGCCCTTGTGCCTGGTTCGCAGTTTATGACAAAGAAGACAACGGATCCGGATATACGTTATTTTCCCTATTCCAGACGGCATTGTATAGATAAATATGGCAATGAAAGGATATCAGACATAATTAGCTATGAAATGCAGGTAGCTAATTCCCGGGTAGATGAAAAGCTGGAGCCTTCGCTGGAAAAGAAACTAAGTGCTATTAACTTTTATAATTCCAATACGGTGCTTTCTCCCAGGGATCTGGCAGGGACCGTGACACTGCAGGTACGCCATTGGGATGCTAAGAAGGATGATGATTTTTTTATTTATATTCCGTCTCTGCGGAGGATAAGAAGGCTTCCCACATCGCAAAGATCTGCCACGCGGACCCCTGCGGACTATACATGGGATGATGTAAGGGGATTTTCCGGAAAGGTTCCCTTTTTTAACTGGAAAATTGTTGGGGAAGGAACGTGTTTAGTAGGCCGTACAAAGACTGTTCCAACCCTGCATAGGAAGGGAAGTTTTTTGCATGTTTATAAAGAATGGTCACTTCATGACTATTATGCCGTTCAAAATAGTCCAAAAGACACTGCCTATAAGATTCCAAAAAGGATTTTATGGGTGAGCAAGGATGCTTTTGACCCCCTGTATTGGTTTTTGTATGATAAAAAAGGCGAACTCTGGAGGTCCTTAGCCACAGCTTATGCAGCATTTTACGATACAGCCGGAAAGGTAGCCTTTCATTTAGGTTATGGCCTCTGGGTATATGATGAGCAAACCCTTACCTCAACAAATGCAGAATGTAACAGCTCACTAAATACAGGTTTAGAAGTAGGATTTTTTTCACTGAGTAATTTAATAACCTCATCAAGGGGACAGATGCTTAGATAGAGTTTTTCAATTAAAGGAAGAAACAGCAAAGAAGCAGATAATGGGAATTAGATCAAGGGAAGTAAAGCATACGGATTGGAGCGCCGGTGTCAGAGGGACAATTGAGAGGTGGATGGGTATAAAAGCAGTGGGATATAAGAGGGGACGGAATAAATCATATTATTAAAGGAGTGATTCAGTTACGGGGCGATGGAGGGGAAAGGCAGGTTAAGGATGCAAATATTGTTCTGGTAACAGGGAATGGGGGGAATATATTCTGTTCCCATTCCACTCTTATATTAAGGAG
>JAXHUS010000097.1:0-8689 GCA_034189305.1 Thermodesulfobacteriota bacterium
ATCCACATCAAGAGCTGCTCCACCAGTCCTGGTTTCTATCACTGTAAATCTTGTTCCTAAAATCCGGCTTATTGAGACCAGTACACTATTTAGCGGTATAAAGTATCGGAAGATGAGAGTTAAAAATTTCAGTCCAATTCGTGCTAAAAATTGATTCCAGTGAAGCAATCCAAAAATATATAAACCCTTTATACCAACATTAACCTTAATAAATTCCAACAAGAGACGTATTATATTGTAATAATTCTGTTGATAACGCAAGTCATAAATGGTCTGTATATAGTGTCTGTTTATAA
Source organism: Thermodesulfobacteriota bacterium (assembly GCA_034189305.1). Taxonomy (GTDB): domain Bacteria; phylum Desulfobacterota; class WTBG01; order JAXHUS01; family JAXHUS01; genus JAXHUS01. The sequence continues at coordinate 297 of JAXHUS010000097.1, forward strand.
TCATACCAGGCTTAATCAGGTGCATGTTATTCTGACGATACTTATTTTCTTTAGTATAATAATAAGAAAGTTTAATGCCCGGTCTATCTTTTCGGGGATAAAATGGTTTTAAGCTGGCTTCAGGGGAAACACCTAAAAAGTAATCGAATTTTTTAATATTACAATTTTCTAAAAATTCATCTATTTCATGAGGCGTTATCAGGGGTATATCACCTGAAAGATAAAAAACCGGGAATTCCCTCTTCTCCTTTTCAGTGAGGTTATGATTTTTTCCCTCATCTTCTAAGATTTGTTCATAGGCGAACCATGCATTTTCTAGAAAACTGTTCTTTTGTTCAAGGATTATTAATCTTTCTTTTGGAATAAGTTCCTGCCTGTATTTTGCTAGAGCCTTTTTAATGGAAAAAGAGTTTCCTATGATGTAAATTTTGTGAATATACTGAGATTTTTCTAATGCCCTTATTACGTAAAAGAAAAGAGGCTTTTTATGAATTTCTAAAAAATTTTTATTCTTGCCACAAACCGGCCGGGCTTTGCCTTTTTCTCCGGCCATTATAACTGCATTATAAATCATAACGAAAAAATACTATAAACTTGAAAAAATAAATATTTTATATCGCAAAAATTAAATTCATACAAAATAATTTATCAAAGTATTTCGATTTCTTGTCATTAACAGACGTTAGAATCTGAATATTATTTTTAAGACACGGGAAATAACAGATATTGGCCCTGTTTTTACTATTTTATCATAGATACCCTGTTCTTTTGTATTGCCGAACTTTTCCCTGTGGACTATCCGGTTAAGATCTAATTTTGGAGGAGGTTGGGGGTTTTCGGCAAAATATCCAAAGGTTATAAGGGCTATAATACTTATTTTTTCCGGAATGTCCAATATCTCTTTTATTTTTGCCTCATTAAAGGCCCCAATCCAGCAACTTCCTATCCCTAATGCTGTTGCTTCCATAACCATATTAGCTCCGGCAAGGGCACAGTCGGTTTTATAAAAATTGCTCCGTGGATTTCCACAGAGGACAATGATCAAAGGAGCCTCTGATACATGCCTGGACTTTATAAATAAAAATTTTGCCTGATTGCCTACCTGTGTGCGAAGTTCTTTTGATTTTACCACAATAAAGTGCCATGGCTGCATATTTACCCCACTGGGAGCCCACCTTCCTGCTTCAAGTATTTTATCAATTGCATCTTTCTGTATTGGTTTATCTAAATAATCCCGAATACTTCTGCGGGTTTTAATTAAATTTAGAATGTCATTCATAAAAAGTTAGGGTCTTTTTTTGCCTGACCACATTAAATTGATCTATAAAAACTAATTTATTTTTATATTTTCTTTAATCCTTAAGTATAGTCTTTAATTATACTTTAAAGAAAAAATAATGAAAAGTTGAAAACGATTATTGTATTGTATTCTATTTTAACACTTTTGGTGCTCAAATTTAGTATGAAGCTTTAATAAAATCTACGATAGATGAGGTAATCTTAGAATCAACGTCGGATTTTGGGTTTATTAATATATTTACTAATTAATTGATTTCTGTTATAGATTTAAGAAAAAAATATAGAGGAAGCTTTACTATAAAAAGCGGGACCAGGATTGCAATTGAATGAAAACCGGTATAAGGAATTACTTGAAGTCAACAAATCTCATACTGCTTCAATATTAGAGGTTTAAATATCTCAAATCCTTTTTAAGTTATATTATTTGATATGGGAGCAAATTGTGGACAAAAAAGTCTCCTTGCCGGTTATCATAATTTAATAGAGAGACGCGGGGGATTCAACTATTGAAACTTAAGGAGTTGACAATTCCATGTTAGACATTTTGAAATTACAAACAACATCACCAAATCCGGCTCTCATAACAATACTGTATACAGTCCTGCTTTCATTCGCCCTTTCAACGATAATCGCAGTTACCTATGAAAAAACCTTCAGAGGACTGTCATATTCGCGAAATTTTGTACAGGCGCTTGTGCTTGCTTCTATAGTAGCCGCAACTGTTATGCATGCAATCGGCGATAGCCTGGCAAGAGGATTGGGCATGTTAGGCGCTCTGGCAATTATAAGGTTTAGAACCAACCTGAGGGACCCAAGGGACATTATCTTTATGTTTGCTTCTTTGGCAGCGGGTATTGCATGCGGAGTCTGTGGATTTGGTATTGCTGTAATCGGAACTCTAGGTTTTTGCCTTGTGGCTGTTATTTTATACTACTCACCTTTCGGCCGGACAGGCTATTTTGACGGTATGTTGAGGTTCAACATTGAAAATAACACTGAAAGCAAAAAAAGGCTGGAAGAGGTTTTACACGATTACTGCAAGATATTTGCCCTCATTACCCTTCGTGACATGGCACAGGAAAAACGACTCGACTATGCATATCATATAAAACTAAAGCATGGGAAAAGTGATGCCGATTTCATTGAAGAACTAAAAAAGATTTCAACCATAAAAGGGGTGAGCCTTTTATTGCAGGAAACAACTGTGGAGCTGTAGCAAATCGTAATTCGTAAATCGTGAGTTATAATTAGTTATTTGAGAGATAGATGCAATGAAGGATCATAAAGATTTGGACCTCTGGAAGAAAAGCATGAATCTTATTATAAGCGTATATGATTTTACCCAAAATTTTTCTAAAGAAGAGATGTATGGACTGACAAGCCAGATTAGAATATCTGTGATTTCTATTCCATCGAACATTTCTGAAGGGGCCGCCAGGAATTATGATAAGGAATTTATTCAGTTTCAATATATATCATTAGGTTCTTCTGCAGAATTAGAAACTCAGATTATGATTGCTGAAAGATTGGGGTATTTAATAGATATAAAAAAACTATTAGATGAAATAGGCTCAATTGAAAAAATGTTGAATCCTTATTATTTTTATTAAGAAAAGATCATGAATATCCTTAATTACCAATCCCTAATTACGAATTACGATTCACGAATTACAACGAACATTAACGAATAAGCACCATGCAAAAAATAAAACTACTTTATCCTGTATGGATTATTGTTTGTATCATACTTGTGGTGATTGTCCTTGACCATAAAAGTGAGTCAACTAAGTTCTACGGTATTGCCGATACTATGGAAATTGTTGTAAATTCAGAAAACCCTGTTGAAATCAGAAAGATTTATTTTTTACCGGGACAGGTAGTTAAGAAGGGTGAGCAACTTGTTGAATTTGCCAGATCCGAATTGGACGTTGAAATCAATGAAATTTCCCATCAAATTGAAGAGCTTAAGGCACGGAAATTAGTTAATACTGCCGGGTTAAGGTCGCGAATAGATGAGTTAAAGGCACAGAAGAGATCGAATATTAGCGAGATCAATTACCGGATAAAACAGGTTCAGGCACAGTATAACATCAATAAAAAGATAGCCTCTGAATTTAATAGCATAGAAAAAAGTTATAAAAAAGATAAAAAAATCAAAATCGACAATCCCGCTAAGATAAAGATAGAAAGCCTGAAGAAAGAGCTTGAACTCGGAATAAAACCGATTCAGATCAATATTAATATGCTAAAGAGAGAACTTTTTGCCCTGGAAAATCCCTTAAAAATTAGGTTGGAAGGGCTGGAAAGGGAATTAAACTTATTACTGGAAGAAAAAAATAAGCTTTATATATTTTCGCAGATTACGGGAATAATAGGTTCAGTCAATTATAAGGAAGGAGAGAAGATACCTCCTTTCACAACTGTAATGACATATCATACAGAATCACCGTCTTATGTTAAAGGCTTTATCCATGAGAATGTGTACAATAGAATATTTGTCGGCATGAAATTGGAGATTGTCTCGTTGGCGGATAATAAGAACAGAGTTAGTGGTAAGGTTGTTGGTGTTGGGTCAAGGATCGTTGAGTTTCCCGAAAGATTGAGAAAGGATCCTGCTGTACAGATATGGGGAAGGGAAGTACAAATTAAAATCCCTGAAGACAATGATTTACTCCTTGGAGAAAAGGTTCTGATAAGCCCATTAAAAAACCGGCATTCATCAGGTTTGTACATTTTTAGCAGGATTTTTTCTATGGGAAAGACTCATCTGGCTAAAACAGAAAGAATAAATCATGATAAACAATATGCATCAAAAATTATTAATATTAAAACTGACAACTCCTTTAATAGTATTTTAAACATTGAAGCGTCGGGCGTTATTTACCTTCAGGATCTTAAGAAATATCTTGTTATAAGTGATGATACAGAAAATAAAAGACCGGTTCTTTACTTAATGGATGATAAAGGAAATATTACGGAAGAAGTTTTTATCCAGGGGTTAAAAAGCATTGATGATATGGAAGCAATAACCGTTAATGATGATGGGGATATTTATATTGCCTGTTCTCAAAGTTATGGTAAAAAGGAACATATTCCCGATGATAGAAAGCTATTAATTAGGATTAACAGAGAAGGGATTATTTTAAGGCTGGATAAAAAGGTTTATTTGCATGATCTACTGAAAGATGCTGCAAAAAGATATAAAAAAACTAAGTGGGCAAAATTTATTACCTCAGGCATAAAAAGTTTTAAAATGGAAATTGAAGGTATATTCTATAGTAATGGGAGTATGTATTTTGGCTTTAAAAGACCCTTTAAAGGAGACAAGGCCGTTATTTTAAGGATTGACTACATTGATAAGGTGTTGAATGAAAATATACTGGAGGGGAAAAATGTAACATTATGGAGGGAGTTTGATTTAAAGGACAAAAAATCAGAAGTTTTGACGGGAATATCCGACCTGCACTTCCGGAAGAATAGGGTTTTTATCCTCTCTTATGACCGAATAACAAAAGATGATATAATAGTTAAATCCGGTAATCTATGGACATATGATATTTTTGAGAATAAGCTTTTATTAATCAAACATTTTAAGAATCTAAAACCCGAAGGAATAACATTCAATACCCATAAGAAAGAGTTTTTAATTACCTTTGACTGCGGGAAAAAACAACCGTCAAAAATTATGAAATGTAAAAATTTATGATGAAAATCTTAAAATTACTATTACTCTTTTTCTTTATTTTATCTTGTAGTTCCGGTGCATTTGAAATTCAAATAAGTGCTTTTTTAGCAACCGCAGAAAATGATTATCTTTTACCCTATCAGAATGAAAAGATCCATTTCTTAAACTCTTCGTCTTCAAATACCCCATTCCTTGATAGGGTTGAGTTCAGGACAGAATCGGATGAATTCGAAATCAATAGACAGAGATATTCCGTAAGACTTTACCCGAATGGATGGGGTGAGACAGAAGCCGGCAAAAAGATATACGATGTAACCTTACAATTTAATAAAACACAATATGATCTGCTTTTTCACCAGGCATTAAAGAAAAGGTATACTCTTATCGTTGATTTTCTACACACCGGGACAATGATTGAGTTGCATAAAAAACTGATGGTTTTATATGAGGATAGGGTTACAGCTTTTAAAAAAAATATAAATAGCCTTGATTTTGATATCAATGACCTTATTGAGGCAGAGGATGCTCTTATCAATTTAAAGCTTGAGCTTATGGATATGGAAAGCATGAAAAGGGGTATTGAAGATGTGATAAGGGTACGCCTTAATGCAAAAGAGTCAATTAAGTTTGATACAGATAAAATCATTGGTATAAGTTTTATAGAAAAAAATCTTTATCAGTTCAACCGTACCCCCGACATGGATAATGTTTATTTGAGAAACAGCAGCCTGAGTCTTGAGCTTGCCAGGAGCAGATATAATCTGGAAAAATCAGAGAACAAAAGATTTATCAGTTTTTTTGAAGCATCTTATGATAATGAACAGAGGTATGATTCAGAGGAGGCTTTTTCTCTGCAACTGGGAGTCAATCTTCCCTTTATCAATTCCAACAGACTTGAAATTAACAGGAGAAAGCTGAGATATTTAGCGGAAAAAGGGGAGAATGAAAACCTGAAAGCCAGGCTGTCGGAAAATTTACAAATAGTTACCAATGTTCTAAAAAGCTTTATAAGGAAGCATAAGGTACTATTGAAAAAGAAGGAAAATGATCACATTGAATCATCCATTAAAACATATAGTCAGATTGAGGGCTTAAACCCTATGATCCTGCTTAAAATTAAGGAAAGCAGCTTAAAAAGGGATATTGCCCTGGAAAGGATAAAGTATGAAATATTTAAAAAATATATTGAACTTCTTGATGTAACAGGCAGGTTGTCTGATAAGCCGCTGAAAAATTATATATCTATGGATTTAGAAGAGGTCACAACATGCAAAGGGGAAATGAAGTAGGAACATCTTACCTCCTTGAGCGGTATGAATCGAAGTTTGTTATACCTTATTATATGATTGAGCCTATATCTGATTTTGTTTCAGTTTACTGTTCCCTTGATGAATATTCAAAGAAAGCTGGCTGCAATTTTTACAGGGTTAATAACCTTTATTTTGATTCGCCTGATTATCTGTTTCTTAAAAAAAGACTGGACGGAAGTGATAACAGATTTAATCTGCGAATAAGGGCATATGGTGACAGTTCTTTACTCCCTTATTTCCTTGAAATCAAGCAGAAGAAGGTTAATGTGGTCAGGAAGTTCAGGGCTGACGTTTATGATGAAGAATGGCATGATATATTTCTAATCCCCGGTTATAAAACACATAAAAGCCGGAATTATAAAAAAAGATCAAATATGGACCTGTTTTTCCGGTTGGCGGATAGCTATAATGCAACGCCGAAAGTATTAACACAATACATGAGAATGGCATATATATCGGATGTAGATGGTTACGCCAGGGTTACCTTTGATACTGATTTAAGATATCAGGTTGAAGAAGGGTATAATCTTATTCCTGATGAAGATAAAATGGTTGCCAATGATAATTCGACTCTGTTTGACCCGGGGTGTAATGTAATACTTGAACTGAAATGTCATACTGCACAGGTGCCCCTTTGGATGATTGATCTTATAAGATATTTCAACCTTCAAAAAAGAAGCTTTTCTAAATATGTTACAGGTGTTTCTGATGTTCTCAACCTTTATAAATACGATTCTTCAGACCGACAAACAACAGCGGTGTCAGTTATCCATTAACTGCTTTTTTTATTATATTTGAACGGCTGACAGTAAACTATTACATTTAGCTGTATACATTATGGGAAACACTCAAGATTTCAAGTAGTTAAATTTATATGCGTTTTAAAATTATCCCAGATTTTGCATTAAGCGCTGTAATGGGTCAAAAAAAAGCTGTTGCCCAAACCCCATTTCCCTTTGTCCAAAACGTTTTTTTTATAAATCTAAGGCTTGCTCCAGGCGATTTCAAAATTCACCTTTTAAGGTTCAAACAGATGAAATCGCTAACCTTCCACTTCGCCAAGATTTATTAATAAAAAACGTTTTAATGAACGCTCAAAGGGTTTGCGCAACAGCCTGACAAGTAGTTTCATCAAATACTTTTAGAATCGTTGTAATGCTCTATTGTAAAATCTTGGATTATTGGCCGTAATGATTATTGAGAAAATTATGACATCAATTTGAGGAGGATTAATGCAAAAAATATTGTATCTTTTATTTATTGCAGTGATTGCATTTCATTCCGGAGATGGTATGGTCTCCAAAGAAACTATTGACGGTCCGGGTGGTTATGAAGCCCTCTTTACCCATGGTAATTTACATGAGATAGAGATTATTATTACAAAGGAAGAGTGGAATGGTCTCATTCAGGATATGAAGGATTATGCAGAGGATGATTGGAATGGTCTTATGCGGACAGGTAATTATAGAAAAGCCGATCTTATTTATAAAGGGCCTGCCGGCGATACAATAATTGAAGATGTAGGATTCAGGACAAAGGGAAATGTATCAAGGGTCATCCCTCAGGATGACAATGGCAATTTTCACAGATCACACTTTAAAGTGAAATTTGATAAAACATTCGACATACAAAAAGGAACAGATGAATATGAAGAAAGAAAAGAAAGGAGATTCTGTGAATTAAAATCATTGAATCTCAGATGGCATATGAGCGGATCTCCTAAAATGGGTATGGGCATTGATGAGGATACCTCCCAGATAAGAGAATTATACTGCTATGACCTTCTAAATAAGGCGGGAATATATACTTCAAAGACAGGCTCTGCAAGATTGGCGATCAACATTGATGGAGAAAAACACTATTTTGGTATCTATACAATTATGGAGCCTGTTGATAAACTATTTTTGACAAAAAGATTCGGTACGAAGAAAAATGACGGGAATTTATATAAATGCTTGCTGGGGGATTCCGGACCCGCAAGTTTAGAGCCTACAGGGGACCATGTAAACTTTTTTTTTCGGGAAGAGAGAATTATCGGGGTAGAAGACTGGGAAAGCCATTATAGACCCACATATGATCTGAAAACAAACGAAGATGAG
>JAXHUS010000098.1:0-2388 GCA_034189305.1 Thermodesulfobacteriota bacterium
TGTGTATCCCTGGAACTATTGTCACTATTTAAGAAGGCCGGGCTGACAAATATCTGCTTTGGCATTGAAAGCACAGACCCAGAGGTACTTCATCTTGCATCAAAAAAGATTTCTATTGAAACTGTCGAAAAAGCGATTAGAGAGGCAAAGACGGCAGGTTTAAATACGCGAGGATTTTTTATCCTCGGTCTTCCAGGAGATTCATTACAAAAATGGCGTAAGACGTTGGAGTGGATTAAAAACTCAGGGTTGGATACATATGCCCTGAGCCTTGCTACACCAATGCCACGCACTCCAATGTACGACTGGATAGAAGAAAACGGAAAATTCCTGAAAGACCCGATGGAACATTTGTATCACTGTGACTGCACACCGGCTTTTGATGAAATAGTCTTTGAAACAAAAGATTTTACAAAAACAGAACGGATTATAGCTTACCGCGAAGGCATGAAATTACGACACCGCATGGACCGGACAACACAATATATCATCAAAACTTTTTTTCGAAAACTTAAAAATGGTGAGTTAACGATAAGCCATTTAAAACATGGAAGTAGGTTGGTCTGGGATTACATTACCAAAGGATATTTTCCATAATACACTTTAAATTTAAAACCTTCCATTTAGAAAAACTTACTAACTATAATAATTATAATGCTTTTTGAATGCCTTTTATTCCAATTGATTAAAAGTTTTTTGAAAATGATAATGGAACCGAATTTTGTAATTTAATTAATAGGGATTAATATGGCCATCTTTAATTTGATTACAGATAGTAAAACAAGAACATGAATGAACAATTGATTAATCAAATTCTTCCATATTATTCTAAAAAACGGATTTTAGTAACAGGATCAAGTGGCTATCTGGCAACTAACCTGATACATTCCCTAAAAGAGGTAAACTGTACCATTATCCGCCTGAGTAGAAACTGCAATTTATTACCGGTCGTTGGAAAGGCAAATGTCTTGGATATCACTGGAGATATTTGTATACGGGAAACTTTTGAAAAAGCCTTAGAAAATGTAGATATTGTTTATCATTTTGCTGCACAAACCAGTGTATATGTAGCAAATAATAATCCATTGGTTGACTTAAATATCAATGTCCTCCCTATGCTGAATTTATTAGAAGTCTGTCGAGATAGGGGATGGCAACCAATGATTATATTTTCCGGAACTGTCACTGAAGCAGGAATTCCAAACACTTTGCCCGTTAATGAGGCCCATGAAGATTGTCCAATTACTATTTATGACTTACATAAATTGTTTGCCGAAAATTATTTGAAATGTTACTCAAGGCAAGGGATTATATGCGGTACGATTTTACGCCTGGCGAATGTTTATGGGCCAGGACCAAAAAGCAGCAGTACCGACCGGGGTATAATCAATATGATGATGCACAAAGCTCTGGCAGGGGAACAACTTACAATTTATGGAAAAGGGAATTGTCTGAGAGATTATGTTTATATAGAAGATATTATTTCGGCATTCCTGCAAGCACCAATACATGCAAATAGGGTAAATGGCAGACATTTTGTTATCGGCAGTGGTGAGGGATATACTATTGCTCAGGCAATTAAACTTATCGCTGACAGGGCAGCCCTAAAAACAGGACAGCATATTCCTGTAAAACATACCGAACCGCCACCTTTGCAGTCTCCTATTGAGGAGCGTAATTTTGTAGCTGACACACGCCAATTTAAACTGGCAACCGGTTGGCAAGCGAACCACTCCTTATTACAAGGAATAGATCTAACCTTGGAAGCACTTTTAAAATAATTGCTATTATGGAATAACTCCGAATAATATTTAAAGATAGAATACTTTAATTTATATTAAATGATACAATAATATTTATTTTGCTATTTAAGGAAGGGGAATGGAGTGAAAATTACGAATACTAAATTACCAGACCTTAGTGGTAAAAAAATTCTCATTACCGGGGGATTAGGTTTCATTGGCAGCAATATTGCCCACAAATGTGTGGAATTGGGAGGTAAAGTAACGATTTATGATTGTCTGGACCCCCGATCAGGGGGCAATTTATATAATATTCATGATATAAAAGAATACATTGAAATATGTTATCATGATATACTCAATTTCGATCGAGTATCTCAATATATTGTCAATAAAGATATTATCATTAACTGTGCAGCTTCCACATCCCATCCTTTTTCCATGAGAGAGCCATGGATTGATCTGGATGTAAATAGCAGAGGGGTAATAAATTTATTGGAAGCTGTCCGTCGTTTTAATAAAGATGTGAAGTTTATTCACCTCGGTACCAGTACCCAACTGGGTAAGTTGAAATACCAGCCTGCCGATGAAAGGCATCCGGAGTTTCCATTGGATATTTACTCCGCGAATAAATGCGTCTCTGAAA
>JAXHUS010000099.1:0-2672 GCA_034189305.1 Thermodesulfobacteriota bacterium
CGCAAAGTGAAGGTATGGGTCACCGTCGGCGGGCTGAACAGTAATAAGGAGACTCTTAAAATAATCAAGCCTCAGACCAGTCCGTAGTTTGCAGGCTCATAACACATCACAAATTAAGTTTATTATAAATCCTGTTGCATAAAGGAGGTTCTTTTTAAAAGTGCCTCCTTTATATTTTTAATTGACAATACATTTTAGGTAAGATAATATCCATAATACAGTTAAAATATAAGTTATGGCTTTTCTTTCCCAACCAGGAAAAAATAAAATGCAATTAACCTTTGCAGGAAAAACTGATGTTGGAAAAAAAAGAAAGAACAACGAAGATAATTTTGGTTATGATGAAAAGATTAACCTTTTTCTTTTAGCGGATGGAATGGGTGGACATCTGTCGGGTGAAGTAGCAAGTAAAATAGCTATAGATACCATTTTAAAAAATGTAAATAGTAATTTAAAAAAAGATAATAAAATAATCGGAGAGTATAAAAAGGGAATATCGCCTGAAGCAAATAAACTTGCAAGCAGTATAAGACTTGCAAATCAGATCATTTATGAAGCATCACAGGAAAAGCCTGAATATCGTGGAATGGGCACCACTCTGGTGTCTCTGTTTTTTTTAAAGAAAACGGTTATACCTGCATATGTTGGGGACAGTAGAATTTATCTAATCCGCGATGGTGCTATTGAACAAATAAGTGAAGACCATTCTCTTGTACAAGAACAGATAAAAAGAGGTATAATATCAGAAAGTGAAGCGGAAACCGTAGACTATAAAAATATTATCACACGGGCATTAGGGGTTGAGCCCGGTGTTGAAGTAGATACCGATGAGATACTTATTTCAAAGGGTGATATATTTCTGCTCTGTTCAGATGGACTTACTGATCTTGTAAAAAACGATGAAATCCTAAATATAATAAATACATACAAAGACCTAAATGTTGCATGTAATAATTTAATAGACCTTGCAAATAATTATGGGGGAATTGACAATATAACTGTTATATTAATTAGAGTTGAGGATTTTAAAAAACATAGCGGTGTTTTTGCCCCCCTTGTTTATAGTCTATTTAACTGGTTAAACAGTAAAAAGAGACTTATAAATACAAGACAAAATTTATAAGGAGACAAACAATGCCAAAATTGATCTTAAAATTTAGGGAAGCCGTAATAAAGGAACATGCCTTAGGGAAAGAAGCTTTGACCATAGGCCGGCTTGATGATAATATAATAAAAATTGACAATCTGGCAGTCTCCGGGCATCACGCAAAAATAATTCCACAAGATAATTACTATATCCTTGTTGACTTAAACAGCACAAATGGAACCTTTGTAGAGGGACAAAAAATTACTAAAATAAGACTGAAACATAATAATCAATTTACTATTGGAAAACATACCATTGTATTTGTAGACGAAACCCAAAAAGAAGATGAGCAAGATAAAATAGTAGAGGAAAAAGTACAACAAACCGGAGAAACAGTAATACTTGATGCAAAGTCTCAAAAAGACATTATATCTAAAGCTGCTCCACCCAAAGGAAAAGATGATGGCATAAAAGAACAGATGGGAATGGTTACAATGATTTCCGGGGGGTCAGATACCCAGAGAGATTTTGAACTTGCTAAAAAGATTACCATTTTAGGAAAAGGGAAAAATGCCGACATCAAGCTTAAGGGTTTCTTTGTGGGGTCTTCATCTGCTGTAATTAATAAACGGCCTCAAGGTTATTTTGTTTCTCATTCGGAAGGACTGTCTAAAGTTAAAGTGAATGGTACTGCAGTAACGGGACAAACTCTCTTGCGAGAAGGAGATCAGATCGAAATCGGAGGGAATTTGATGCACTTTTATTATAAAAAATAATGTTCTTTTTATATATACTCTCCCTTACTAATTGTCTTCTTTAGCTTGCCCTTTAAAGTGAAAAGGGCCTGAGAGTGAAGTTGCGAAACTCTTGATTCAGTAACTTCTAAGATTTCGGCTATTTCTTTCATTGTTAATTCCTCATAATAATAAAGTGTTAAAACAAGCCTGAGTTTTTCAGAAAGGCTTTTTATCGCTTTTTCCAGAGCAGACTTTGTCTCCTTTATACACACGGAGTCCAAAGGGTTGTTTCCGTTAGGGTCTATAAAAAAATCTAAAAACCCTTTATTGCCTTTATTAAAATTTTCTGGAATCATCTCATTAAAATTCAAAAGAGTAGTATTGTTAATTTTAACTAAAAGCCTTTGAAGCTCTTCATTATCAATCCGCAGTTCTTTTGCAAGTTCATCTTCATCAGGGGGCCGACCCAACCTTTTTTCCAAAACCCTGTAAGCTTCTTCCAGCCTGTTACTTTTTAAACGAAGAGACCGGGGAGCCCAGTCTAAAGCTCTAAGTGCATCAAGGATTGCTCCTCTGATTCTAAACTCCGCATACGTTTTAAATTTAATATTTTTAGAAGGGTCAAATTTCTCAATGGCATCTAAAAGCCCTATTATCCCGAAATTTATCAGATCATTTAACTCAATATTTGGCGGAAGTCTATAAATCATTCTCTGAGCAATATATTTTATAAGGGGCGTATATTGCAAAATAAACTCTTCTCGTTCCTCAGAGGATAGTTTGTTTATATCTTTAATCTCTTTTTTTAAAATTGTCCCCACTTTTTAAAATTTTTTTTAAGGATTTAA